>NZ_JBAKFX010000011.1:0-83873 GCF_037577855.1 Dethiothermospora halolimnae
GAGAACTCAACAACCCAGTTTTATTTAATTACTATAAAACAAGCCTACAGGGTAAAAAGAAGAAAGTAGCACTTGGAGCTATTATGCACAAACTTCTAAAATACATTTTTGCAATCTTAAGAGATGAGAAACCCTATGAAATAAGGGAGCCTAAACTACACTCTAAGATGTATTTAGAAAATAATTCTAGACTAATTGCATAGCTTAAAAATTTCACAATTTTAAAAGCCTAAATTTGGCCATTGTTCGTGTTTTTCAAAGGTCTTTTTGTCGTGCATAAATTTAATATTAGAGAATTTAAATTTTTTCACTTAAATACTCTTGACTTTTACTAGCTGGTCTACATATACTTCTTCCTCCTTAAATTCTATCAAAATCCTACATAGTTTTCCATAAGAAACCTTTCCTTATTTTAAAATATGTACTTAAAAAGAACTCCTTCGAAGGAGTTCTTTTTGCCTCATGAGTATATTCAGACAAAGTAAGCAAAAATGGTAGCCATTCCCCCAGGATTTGTGAAAATATAGAATAAGGGAGAAAATCGCTTGAATTCCACTGTCTGAGCATAGCGAGTTTGGAATTCTATTTTCGACCGTTTCTCTATATTTTCCAAATCTGAGGACTGGCGGACATTTTTGTTTACTTTGTCAATACTCTGAACTCCTTTGAAGGAGTTCTTTTTAGACCAATGGAGTTTCTATACTCTCTTTAAATCTATTTTTCCCCTTTTCCTTTAAATAAGATATAAATTCCCCAGGATATAAGTTTAATATAAGTTCTTTTGGCATTTTTATTTCATTAAGCATATCTATAGCCTTATCGAACTTTCCAACATCAAAAGCAATATGGGCATCACTTCCCAGCATTATTCTTACACCATGTGTTTTACATAATCTTGCAATATCCTTACAGTTTTCTAGGCTCCCAACTCTACTTTTCCCTAAAGAACTATTGTTTATTTCAATAATAGTATTTGTACTTTTAGCACCTAATACTACCTTTTCCTTATCTATTGGAAAGGCGGGGTTTCCTGGGTGAGCTATTATATCTACTTTATCATTTTCCATGGCCATTAAAAGAGCATTCGTATGTTCTTCTTTATTTTTAGGTTCAATACATATATCATGTAATGAAGCTATAACTAAATCTAGATTTTCAAGTACATCATCACTGATATCAAGTTTTCCACTATAGTCTATTATGTTAGCCTCAACTCCCTTTAATATATCAACTCCAAATATCTTCTCCGGTATAACTTTTTGATTAATTATATGAAATATATCCGAAGCCCCCGGCATATTAGGTCCATGATCTGTAATACCTACTATTTTTAACCCTTTATTATTTGCCTCCCTGGCCACCTCTATTACTGTACTATATGCATGGCCACTTGCCATTGTATGACAATGGGTATCTATAACACATTTCATTTTAATCATCTCCCCTGTCTAAGTTTTTTATCAAGTTCTTCTGCTGCATTATATCCTAGCTGCTTTTGTCTATTATTTCTAGCAGCTACCTCTATTATCATAGCTAAATTTCTACCTGGCTTTACTGGCACCATTACTTTTGGTAATTTCGTTCCAAGTATCTCTATATATTCTTCATCTAATCCTAACCTATCATACTCTTTTTCTTCGTTCCAATGCTCAAGTTCCACTACTAAGTCTATGGCTTCCCATCTTTTTATTGCTCCAACTCCATATAATCTCTTAATATCAATAATTCCTATTCCTCTAATTTCTATTAAGTGTCGTATGGCCTCAGGAGAAGTTCCCTTTAGTATATCCTCTTGTACCTTTTTTATTTCAACAGCATCATCGGCAACTAGTCTATGTCCTCTTTTTATTAATTCTAAAGCCGTCTCACTTTTTCCTACTCCACTTTTTCCTAGTATTAACACACCCATACCAAATACTTCCACTAATACTCCATGGGTTGTTATCTGGGGAGCCAACAGATCATCTAAATAATTTATGAGCTTATTAATAAATTTAGTAGTAGGCATATCTACTCTTAATATAGGTCTATTATATTTCTTTGCAAATTTAATCATCTGAGAATATATTTCTAAGTTCCTAGTAACTAAGACCGCTGGTATTGGATAACTAAATAACTTTTCAAGTCTTTCTTCCCTTTTTTCTTTACTTAATGTAGATAAATAACTCCATTCCACATTGCCTATTATTTGAATCCTTTCATATGGAAAGTTATCAAAGTATCCTGAAAGCTGTATCCCCGGTCTATTAAGGTCACTTTTAGTAATCTCAATATCAAGATTGCTAGATTGATATATAACTTCCAGTTTTAAATCTTCTATTAGCCTATCTATTGTGACTGATTTCATTATATATTCCTCCACATCTATATTATAAATATTATTCCCTAAAAAAGTTATATACACTTAAAGCAGCTTTTTTATTCATTCCATCTACATTTGATAACTCCTCAAGCTTTGCACTCTTTATATTATCCACAGATCCAAAATGTTTTAATAGTGATTTTTTTCTCTTATCTCCTATACCTTTTATATCATCTAATATAGATTTAAACATTTTTTTATCCCTAAGACTCCTATGATAATTTATAGCAAATCTATGGGCTTCATCTTGTACCCGTGTAATAAAATTAAAACTCTTACTGTTTTTTTTAAGACTAATTTCTTTATTTTCATATATTATACCCCTGGTTCTATGGTTATCATCTTTAACTAATCCACATATGGGAATATCAATACCAAGGGTATCCACAACTCTCTTAGCCACATTAACTTGTCCTTTACCTCCATCCATCATAATTAAATCTGGAAAAATAGAAAAACTTTCTATACCTAATTTACTTTCTTTAATAAGTTCCTTTTCCTTAAGTCCCCTATTAAACCTTCTAAATATTATTTCTTCCATACTGCCGTAGTCATTTGCACCTGTTATGGTTTTAATTTTAAATCTTCTATAATCACTTTTTTTGGGCTCTCCATCTTCAAATACAACCATAGAACCCACTGATTCCACACCCTGTAGATTAGATATATCAAATGCTTCTATTCTTTTTGGTATATTTTCTAAAGATAGTAACTGTGATAACTCTTGTACCGCTTCCTTACTTCTTTTCATTTTTTTCTTAATTTTATCACTATATTTATCTAAAGTTTGTATAGCATTACTTCTTACCATGTTTATTAACTTGCTTTTTTCTCCCCTTTTAGGTACTTTGATATATACATTAGAACCTCTTTTTTGTGATAACCATTCAGTAATTGTATTAATATCCTCTATTTCTTCTTCTATTAAAATCTCTTTAGGTACATATGCAGAACCTAAATAAAACTGCTTTATAAATGAGCTTAAAACTTCTATTCTAGCTTGTTCATCAGTATCAGTTATCATAAAATGTTCCCTACCTGTAACTTTACCTGACCTTATAAAAAATATTTGAACACATACTTCATTTATTCCCCTTGCCATAGCTATAACATCTTGATCTGTCATAGTTGTCGATACTATCTTCTGTTTTTCAAGTATATGCTTTAATGAATTGACTTGATCTCTGTATCTTGCAGCACTTTCAAAATCTAAATCCTTTGAAGCTCTTTTCATTTTCTCTTCAATAATATCTAATAATTTTTCTTCTCTTCCATTTAGAAACATTATTATTTCATTTATCATTTCCATATAAACCCTTTCGTCAACATTTCCTTGACATGGGGCTAGACATCGCCCTATATGATAGTTTAGACAGGGTCTAACCTTCCCTATATCCTTTTCTAAATTCAATTTACAGGTCCTTATTGGGTACAGATTTCTTATTATATCTAATGTATCATTTACTGCTCCATTACTGGTATATGGTCCAAAGTATTTAGCACCATCCTTTTTTACTTTCCTAACCTTTATTACCCTAGGGTATTTCTCATTGGTTGTAACCTTTATATAGGGGTATTGCTTATCATCCCTTAAAAGAATATTATATTTCGGTTTATGTTTCTTTATTAAATTAGATTCTAATATTAATGCTTCTACCTCTGTATCAGTTATTATATACTCAAACTCATCTATATTTTTAACCATTGCATTAACTTTTGGAGTTTTATTTCTTGAAGACTGGAAATATTGCCTTACCCTCTTTTTTAAAGATACTGCTTTTCCCACATATATAATCTGTCCCTTTTCATCCTTCATCAAATAAACCCCAGGCTTATCTGGAAGTTTCTTTAATTCTTCATCTATATTAAACATAATAATCACCCTTTTTTATAATTGACAATGGACAGTTGACAGTTGACAATTAAGGTAATTTTAGTCACTTTGTTCCTAAAATATATATTACAAATCAGCTTTAGCTGTCCACTGTTAAATTTCCACTATATTTTTAAAATTCCGGAGAATGAATTCTCCTCTACAGTTTCAAGACGATAGTCTCTGGATAATTCATTGGACAGGGTATGCCTTGTCCCTACATAATATAATTCTACGACCAACGGGAATAAAATCTCCTTAATTCTTCTTTCCTCTTTAAATATAATTAGCTTCGACTCCAGTCGAAGGTTTCCTTATCTATTCTTTATTCTCTATTCTTTATTCTTTAATAATAATAATATCATAATTGAAGGTTTTTTTAAATTTGTATATAATATATAAGTAAGTGCGAAACTAATGTTAAGGAGGTTAAAAAATGTCTATCACCAAAAGGGTTTTAATATTTATTCTTTGTCTTTTTGCAACAATATTTTTTATGTCAGTAATATCTACCTTAGTAAGCCCCTATGTTTTTAATAATTTTTCTGCTGGTACAATAAATAATATTATATACCCCTTATTATTTACATTAGGATTATTCTTCTTCGGAATTTTTCAAGGATTAATAAAATACTTAGCAAACAAAAAAATTCTAGCTAAAAATACCCTATTATTGTCTTTAAAAATCGGAGATAAACTTAATCTTACAGAAAGACTATGGTATTATTCTTTATTGCTTTTAATTTATTTTTTACCTGCAATAAGAAGCCTGTCTTTACAATACATTACCATAAGTCGTATTGTATTATTTATTATATCCGTTGCTTTATCTGAATTATTATTAAGGACATCATACAACTCAATAAAGATTCATTTCCTAAGACAGGGTTTTTTATTGAATGGATTTGATGTAAGAATTGATATTCCTTTGGAAATGGTAAACAGTCAAATGCATAATGAAACAATCTATTATAGCTATAAAGATATAGAAGGTTATCTAATGTACCCTAATCATATAGATCTATATTTAACTGGAAATAAAGGCATAATATATTTAAATGTTGATGATGAAACCCAAAGACAAGTCATGGGAATACTAGTTCAACAAAAAATCCCTAAAAAGAAGTTTTAGTACATAACAAATTGAAGGATTACGAATCCCCTAATAACAAAATTAATAATTGGCTATCCATAAATGGATAGCCCTGTTTTATTTTAATATTCTTTATTCTCTGTCTTGAAAGAATCCGGAGAATAAATTCCCCTTTATAGTTTTAAACAACTATTTTATGAATGCCCAACCGGACAGAGCTTGCCCTGTCCCTACATATTTTTTTATCTCTCCCTTCTCCTCTCTCAACTCTCCTCTAAATATTAGTGTTCCAAAATATAAGCCCACTTCTTACCACTTGTAACTTGTAGAGGTAGTCTTACTATATTTTTAACATATGGCCTCTGGAGTAGTCTTGATGCTCTATAGCTATAGGGCTGTATAGCCATTTCATCAGAAATTAATATCTTTTCTGCTTCAACCATTGCATCTATACGTTCTTTAGCATCTGTGGTATTTTTAGCTTTTTGGATTAGCTTATCATACTCGGCACTATTCCAACGGGTGTCATTATTGTTGTTTCCAGTTTCAAATAAATCCATAAACGTCATAGGATCATTATAGTCTCCTCCCCATCCTGATGCTGTTAACTCAAAATCTCCTTTACTCATTTGATCTAACCTTACTTTCCAAGTGGCTTGATCAACTTTTATATTAATTCCTAAGTTATCTGTCCACATCTGTTGATATACTTGGGAGTGCTTAACATAATAATCCCCTTGTCCTGTCAAGTATTTAAACTGATGACTTCTTAAATCCTCTTTAGAAACTCCCAATTCCTCTGCCGCAGCATCCATTAATGCTTCTAGGTCCTCTTCAGTAGCACCCGTAGCTACCGTCTCAAATAACTTTTCTCCAGCTATCTCACGGAAGGTTTCTCCACCATAACCTGGTATTCCCGGTGGCACCCATGCATATGCAACGGGAGACATTCCCTTAGATAAAGCTTTTGATATTTTCTGTTCATCTACAGCCATTCTTAAAGCCTTTCTAAAACTTGGACTATTACCATATTCACTATCCACATTTATGAATCGGTAATAACAGGATCCTCCAGTTAATAATTTAATCTCATCCTTATATTTATCAATAAATTGTGATGGAACCCCTATATAATCTAATTCTCCCGTTTCATACATACCTACTGCAGTATTCGATTCTTTAACGATAGAAAACTCCACTTTATCTAATAAAACCGATTGTGAATCCCAATACTTATCATTTTTTGATAATACAACCTTAGACCCATGTCTCCAATCAGATATATAAAATGGACCGTTATAAGCCATATAATCTGGTTCAGAGGCATATTTATCTCCATATTGTTCAACTAAATCCTTTCTTGATGGAAAGAATGTATAATGTTGTAATTTACTTAGAAAAGCTGGGTCTGGCTTATCTAAAGTAACCTTTAATGTTTTATCATCTACTGCTTTTACACCTATTTGTTCTGGATCGGTTATTTCACCTTTAAAATATTCCTCAGCATTTTTTATATTATACAACATAACGGCATAATCTGAAGCTAACTTGGGATCTACTGCTCTTCTCCATGCAAACTCAAAATCTCCAGCGGTTACCGGCTCTCCATCTGACCATTGTGCTTCCCTTAAATTAAAGGTATATTCTTTACCATCTTCACTAATTTTCCAATCTACTGCGATACCAGAATCTTCTTTAACAGTTCCCGTATGGTCAAGTCTTATTAACCCCTCTAACATATCATTAATAATAGTCCCTGATGTTGAGTCTGTATTTAATTGGGGATCTAAACATGGAGGCTCTTCCCCTAAGTTAACTCTTAGAACTTGTTCTTCATCTAATATATCCTCAGATATGTTTTCTGTATCCGTTGTAAATTCCTCTGTACCTTCATCTGCTTCATCTTGCTCACCATCAGCTACATCATCTTGTTTATTTTCATCTTCTGTAGTTCCATCATCTTTAGCTTCATCTTCGTCTCCTTCACCACAAGCTGCCAATGTTAAAGAAGCTACCAAAGCAAATATAAGTAGAAATATTAAAAGCTTATTTTTTTTCATTAACCTTTCCTCCTTATTCTTTTTATCTTACTTTTATTAAATATTCCTTCTTCTATTAGCATTGGTTAATGTGAAATAATTTATTATTAATTAATAATGAAGTTTTTTGTTTTTATTGTATTTTTTTGAAAAAAGTTAGTGGATTACGAATCCCTCAACAACTAAACATGAACAAAGGCGCTGTTGGCACTTGTTTGTTCAGTACAGAGTACAAAGTGCAGAGTTCAGAGTTCAGAGGGCAAAGGAAAAGCCGCAGAAGGGGTCTTCCTTTCTACGGCTTTTCTTAAATTGAAGAGATTGGGCATAGCCCAATCTCCACCTTATCTATTCTTTATTCTCTATTATTTATTCTTTATTTCTTAGTGTTTTAAAATGTATGCCCATTTCTTACCACTTGTAACCTGAAGTGGAAGTCTTACTACATTCTTAACATATGGTCTTTCTAATAATCTACTTGTATTAAACTCATATGGATGAACAGGCATTTCATCGATTAATATCTTCTCTGCTTCTATCATTGCATCCACACGTTCTTTAGCATCAAATGTATCCATTGCTGATTGAACTAATCTATCATATTCAGCATTTCCCCATCTAGTTCTGTTTTGTGGGTTATCACTCATCATTAAATCCATAAATGTCATGGCATCGTTGTAGTCGCCAATCCATCCTGAACTAGTTGTAATCTCGAAGTCACCACTAGCTTGCTTGTCCAATCTAACTTTCCAAGTGTTTTGTTCTATTTTAACTTTAAGACCTAGATTTGATTCTAACATCTGCTGATATATCTGTACATATTTTAGAGCACTATCACTTTGTCCTGTTATAACACTTAAACTACCGCTAATATCTTCTGTTGTAGCTCCTAACTCTTCTAATGCTTCATTATATAACTTTTCAAGGTCTTCTTTAGAGTAACCAGTACCTATATCTTTGAATAATTTATTTCCTGCTATTTCACGGAAAGTCTTACCATCATATCCCGCTATTCCAGTTGGTACCCATGCATAGGCAGCTGTTGATAATCCCTTATCCATAGTTTCATATATCTTTGTTTGATCTATTGCCCTTGCAAGTGCATTCCTTAACTTCTTGTTCTTTAGGTATTTATTTTCAGTATTAAATGTTCTATAAACACTAAATGCCTGTGGTACAAGTTGTAATTCATCAATATACTTATCTATAAACTGCTGTGGTACTCCTATATAATCAAGTTCTCCTGTTTCATACATTCCTACAATTGAGTTTGAGTTTTTAATTATATGGAAATTAATTTTTTCTAATATAACTGAATCCGCATCCCAATACTCTGGGTTCTTCTCAAGAACTAATTTAGATTCATGTTTCCACTCTGCGACTTTAAATGGTCCATTTGATGGAACTAAGTCTGCTTCTGATGCATATTTGTCTCCTAATTCTTCAACCTTATCTTTTCTTGATGGGAAGAAAGTACTATGTTGTAATTTACTTAAGAATGTTGGATTCGGCTTTGCTAATGTAACTTCTAAAGTATAATCATCTAAAGCTTTAACTCCTATTTGAGATGGATCAGTTATTTCTCCTTTATAGAAGGCTTCAGCATTCTCAATATCATATGTCATAAATGCATAATCTGAAGCTAATTCTGGTTCCATTATTCTCTTCCATGAATATTCAAAGTCATGGGCAGTTACTGGAGTACCATCTGACCAGTTAGACTCTCTTAATTTAAAAGTATAAACAGTTTTATCATCACTTAATGTCCAGTCTGTTGCTAAACCTGAACCTTTTTTAACTTCACCAGTATGGTCCATTCTAATTAGACCTTCTAGTGTATCATTAAGTATAGTACTTGAAGTACCATCTGTACTTACCTGTGGGTCTAAACAAGGTGGCTCTTCTCCTAAGTTAACACTCAAAACTTGTTTTTCATCTAATATATCCTTAGGTAAGCTTGCTGTATCAGTTGTTTTTCCCTCTGCTGCTTTAGCTGTATCATCTTTCTTATCTTCATCTTTTTTGTCATTATCATTGTTTTCATCACTATTTGCCGCTGGTTTATCTGTATCTGTATTATCTACTTCCTCATCACTTCCACATCCAGCCAACGTTAACGAAGTTGCAAGTACAAAAACTAATAATAATACTATCCATTTATTTTTATTCATAATTAAAATTCCTCCTTTTAAATATTAATTATTTTCAGATTTTTTAAACTACAACCTCCTTTTTAAAAATTTCTTATAATTTGTTTTAAGAATAATTAACAAAATTTGGTTCTTATTAATTATTCGTTATTAGTTTGTTACGGGTAATTAACATTTTCTTTTAATAAGATTATAATCGATATATCGAATCTTGTCAAGAATAATTATATCCCCATATATTTGTTAACTTTTATCTAAAAATACATATATGTAATTATAAAGTTAAGAGATTTAGAGAACAAAATGCAGAGTAATAAAAAATCCCTATAATATGGCCACCTTATAGGGATTTTTTATAAATTAAAGAGATTGGGCATAGCCCAATCTCTACCTTATATTTCAATTTTTATCTATCATCTTTAATTTATCTTAAGTTTAGTGTTTTAAAATGTATGCCCATTTTTTACCACTTGTAACCTGAAGTGGTAGCCTTACTACATTCTTAACATATGGTCTTTCTAATAGTCTACCTACATTAAATGCATAAGGATCTATAGGCATATCTTCAATTAATATCTTTTCTGCTTCTATCATTGAATCTACACGTTCTTTTGCATCAAATGTATCCATAGCTGATTGAACTAATCTATCATATTCAGTATTTGCCCATCCAGACCTATTTTGTGGATTATCACTCATCATTACATCCATAAATGTCATGGCATCATTATAGTCACCAATCCAGCCTGAACCAGTTGAAATATCATAGTCACCATTGGCTTTCTTATCTAATTGTACCTTCCAAGTATTTTGTTCAATCGTAACCTTAACCCCTAGATTAGATTCTAACATTTGCTGATATATCTGTACATATTTTAATGCACTATCACCTTGACCAGTCATAACTCTTAAACCATTAATACTTTTAGCAGTAGCCCCTAATTCCTCTAATGCTTCATTATACAACTTATCAAGATCCTCTTTGGAGTATCCCGTACCTATATCCTTAAATAGTTTTTCTCCTGCTATCTCACGGAATGTTTTACCGTCATATCCAGATATTCCAGGTGGCACCCATGCATACGCAGCAGGAGTTAATCCTTTATCCATAGTTTCGTATATCTTTGTTTGATCTATCGCTCTAGCAAAAGCATTTCTTAGCTTCTTATTTTTTAAGTATTCATTCTTATTATTAAACTCTCTATAAACATTAAATGCCTTAGGAGTTAACTGTATCTGGTCAATATATTTATCTATAAACTGCTGTGGTACACCTATATAATCAAGTTCTCCTGTTTCATACATGCCTACCATTGAGTTTGAGTTTTTCATTATAAGTAAATTAATTTTTTCTAAAATAACTGAATCTGCATCCCAATATTCCGGATTCTTTTCCAGAACTACTTTAGACTCATGTTTCCATTCTGTAACTTTAAATGGTCCATTTGATGGAACTAAGTCTGCTTCTGATGCATACTTATCTCCTAATTCTTCAATCATATCCTTTCTTGATGGGAAGAAAGTACTATGCTGCAACTTACTTAAGAATGTTGGATTTGGTTTTCTTAATGTCACCTCTAAAGTATAATCATCTAAAGCTTTAATCCCTATTTGAGATGGATCAGTTATTTCACCTTTATAGAAAGCTTCTGCATTTTTTATGTCATAATACATAAATGCATAATCTGAGGCTAATTCAGGATCTAAAATTCTTTTCCACGCATATTCAAAATCATGGGCAGTTACTGGAGTTCCATCTGACCAATTAGCTTCTCTTAATTTAAATGTATATACAGTCTTGTCATTACTTAACGTCCAATCTGTTGCCATACCTGAACCTTTTTTAACCTCACCAGTATGGTCCATTCTAATTAAACCTTCTAATGTGTCATTAAGTATAACACTTGAAGTACCATCTGTACTTAATTGTGGATCTAAGCAAGGTGGCTCTTCTCCTAAGTTAACACTTAAAACCTGTTCATCATCTAATATATCCTTTGATAAATTTGCTGTATCAGTTGTATATCCCTCTGGTGCTTCAGCTGCATCACCTTTTTTTTCTTCATCTTTTTTATCTTTATCCTTAGCACTATTATCTACTTTATCTTCTTTTTTAGTATCATCTGTCGATACATCTTTGTCATCTCCACCGCATGCTGTTAGTGTTA
Source organism: Dethiothermospora halolimnae (assembly GCF_037577855.1). Classification (NCBI taxonomy): domain Bacteria; kingdom Bacillati; phylum Bacillota; class Tissierellia; order Tissierellales; family Thermohalobacteraceae; genus Dethiothermospora; species Dethiothermospora halolimnae. Next base: position 11,683 of record NZ_JBAKFX010000011.1, read on the forward strand.
ATGAAGCTATTAAAGTGAATACTAACAACAATGCTAACCATTTAGTTTTTCTCATTTAAATATTCCCCCTTAAATTTTAAAAGTCATCATAAAATTATGCGAATTCTTAAAATGTATTCCCTCCTTCTATGTATCACTTCTACTTGTTAAATCCCCTTAAAATATACAAGCGGTTTATTAATTTGATGTTATTGAAATATTAAAATTGTGTCATGAGAGGATTTTACAAAATTATAGAACGATTTATCTCTTTTGTCAACGAATGTTAAATAAATGTTATATTTTTCTTTTATTGCTTTTATGAAAAATAAGCTCACCCCTTGAATCAACTTGTTTACATGCTTTATAAATAACTTTTTACAATGCATTTACATTTATTACGATAAAGTAATATTAATGTAAATATATTGTTTTCAGTTTAAATTATTACATTAATTCTTTGTAACATTTTTTCCTTTTTTCCTGTTAATTTCTAATATTTATTTGAACCTATATATTTTATTCATTTTATTTAGTATATCCAAATCATAGAATTATCTAATGCCTAATGATTTATTCACTGTTTTTGGGGTACAGGATATATTAGTGGTTATTTTTTATTGTCTTATTTGAATTTTATTATATAATATTATACAATGTAGTTAATAATGGATTTTATGTTAAATAATCCAATATATTATTTAACTTCTATCTGTTTAAAAAGTATATAACCTTTAAATATTTTTATATAAACTGCTTTAAGTTAAACAGATATTATAGGCTATAAGATTATATTATAATTTTATGGTTTATGGTATATATATATTATAAGAGGAGGATGATAAAACATGGACAAAAGGAATTATACTATTCTAACCATCGTTGTAATTGCGTTACTTGCTGCCGTAGTAGTGGGCATTTACACAAATACACCACCTCTATGGATTGCTGGTATCGTGCTGTTAATTGGGTCTTATTTCTATACCCACAGTAAAAAAATTACTGTAAAAAACTTTTTATCTAACTGTATCAAGTTTAATGGAGAAAATAAACTAGAGAAAACCCATTATTACCTAACTGATCGTTTCGAAAAAAGTATTAAATACGATGCTTTTAAAAACTTTAATCCAAAGGGCATAAAGAACTTGAACATAATAAGCAATACTGATATCAGTACAACTTTTGAAGTAACTTTTCAAAGTGGTAAAAAGTACACATTAGAAGTTATTAAAAGAAACGGAAAAGTAGACGGAAAAAACATTTTCTCATGGGTTATAGATGATATATCTGGTCATGAGTTTGAAAATATTAGCATGGAAGTTGATGAGGATATGATAATTAATTAAAAAAACGGCCTGATGGCCGTTTTTTTAATGCAGGGTGCAAGGTACAGGGTACAGAGTTAGAGAGCAACCTATTTTCTCCCCTGTTCTCTGCACCTTGCATCCTGCACAGAACAAAGAAGCTCCAAAGGCGCCTTTGTTCCTACAATATTCTACTTAAAAACTTACCTGTATAAGACCCTGCTATTTTACTTATCTCTTCAGGAGTTCCTTGTCCAACTATGGTACCTCCTTTATCTCCACCTTCAGGACCTAAATCTATAATATAATCAGAAGTTTTAATAACATCTAAATTATGTTCAATAACCAGTACTGTATTGCCACCTTCCACAAGTTTATTTAAAACTTTTATAAGTCTATGGATATCAGCAATATGAAGTCCTGTAGTTGGTTCATCTAAAATATATAAAGTTTTACCCGTACTTCTCTTACTTAATTCAGTAGCTAATTTTATTCTTTGGGCCTCTCCTCCTGATAATTGGGTTGAAGGTTGACCTAATTTTATATATCCTAATCCCACATCATACATGGTCTTTAATTTTCTTTTTATCTTAGGAATGTTTTCAAAGAATTCCAAGGATTCTTCAACAGTCATATTTAACACATCAGATATTGTTTTTCCCTTATATTTAACTTCTAAGGTTTCCCTATTATATCTTTTACCTTTACAAACCTCACAGGGAACATAGACATCAGGTAGAAAGTGCATCTCTATTTTTATTATTCCATCACCTCTACAAGCTTCACATCTTCCACCTTTTACATTGAAACTAAATCTGCCTTTTTTATATCCCCTCATTTTTGCCTCTTGGGTCATGGCAAAGACTTCCCTTATATGATCAAAAACACCTGTATATGTGGCAGGGTTAGATCTAGGGGTTCTTCCTATTGGGGATTGATCTATATCTATTACTTTATCAATATTTTCTATTCCCTTGATACCTTCATGTTTACCAGGTTTTTGTTTTCCCCTATGGAGTTCTTGACTCAATCTTTTATAAAGTATCTCATTTACTAAAGTACTTTTCCCAGAACCAGAAACCCCAGTAACACATGTAAATATCCCCAATGGAAACTTAACGTTTAATTTTTTTAAGTTATTTTCACTGGCCCCAGTAATTTCAAGCCATTTTCCATTTGTCTCTTTACGCCTTTTAGGTATAGCTATTTCTTTTTTTCCACTTAAATATTGCCCTGTTATAGATTCATCACAATTTTTGATATCATCAATGGTTCCTTGGGCTATTACCTTACCTCCATGAACCCCGGCCCCTGGTCCAATATCCACAATATGATCAGCGCTATACATTGTGTCTTCGTCGTGTTCCACAACTATTAGTGTGTTCCCCAAATCCGTCAGGTTCCTAAGGGTCTTTAATAGTCTATCATTATCTCTTTGGTGTAACCCTATACTAGGTTCGTCTAAAACATATAATACTCCCACTAAACTAGAGCCTATTTGTGTAGCTAATCTTATACGTTGGGACTCTCCTCCCGATAATGTTCCGGCACTTCTAGACATTGTTAAATAATCCAAACCAACATCAACTAAAAACTTCAGTCTCTCTCTTATTTCCTTTAATATTTGTTGCCCTATAAATCTCTGACGTTCTGTAAGTTTAAGTTCATTAAAAAATTCCATAGCCTGTCTTATAGATAATTCTGTAACCTCTGATATATTCATATCCCCTACGGTTACTGCCAGACTTTCAGGTTTTAGTCTACTACCTTTACATTTTGGACATGGAGTAACACTCATATAATCTTCTATTTTTTTTCTCATATATTCAGAATTTGTTTCTTTGTATCTTCTCTCAAGATTGTTTATAATTCCTTCAAAGGGAGCTTTATAAGTTCTATTTCCACTATATCTACTTTCAAATTCAAATGAAACTTCCCTGTTGGTTCCATATAGTAAATCATCAATAAGCTCCTTTGGAGCTTCCCCAATAGGGGTATCTAAACTAAAATCATAATACTCCGCAATAGATTTAAACATTCTAAAGTAATAACTATCCTCTGAAGTAGTGCTAAATGGAGCTATGGCTCCTTTTCTTATACTTAGTTTATTATTAGGTATAACAAGTTCTGGGTCCACCTTTTTATTATGTCCTAAACCATTACATTCAGAACACATCCCAAAGGGACTATTAAATGAAAACATTCTAGTTGAAACTTCATCTAGACCTATTCCGCAATCTATACATGCAAAGTTTTGACTAAACAGCATTTCTTTTTTTCCTATAACATCTACAATGACTAGTCCTTCCGCCAAGTCTATGCAAGTTTCTAATGAATCTGTTAATCTCTTTTCAATTCCTTCCTTTACTATAATTCTATCTACCACTACCTCTATAGAGTGTTTTTTATTTTTATTTAAATCTATATCATCACTTATATCATATACTTCTCCATCTACCCTAACTCTAACAAAACCTTCTTTTCTAATGTGCTCTAATATTTTTTTATGTTGTCCCTTCTTGCCCCTTACGATAGGTGCCAATAATTGAATTTTTGTTCGTTCCTCTAACTCCATTATCTGGTCCACCATTTGATCTACAGTTTGAGATGTTATAACCTTGCCACATTTGGGACAATGGGGGATTCCTACCCTAGCAAATAATAATCTTAAATAGTCATATATTTCTGTTACCGTTCCAACAGTTGACCTGGGATTATTATTGGTAGTCTTTTGATCTATAGATATGGCTGGAGACAGTCCTTCTATATATTCAACATCGGGTTTTTCCATTTGACCTAAAAACTGTCTAGCATATGCCGATAAACTTTCCACATATCGCCTTTGTCCCTCAGCATATATTGTGTCAAATGCTAAAGAAGACTTTCCTGAACCACTTAAGCCTGTAAAGACTATAAACTTATTTCGTGGTACCTCAATATCTATATTTTGAAGGTTATGTTCCTTTGCCCCCTTTATAATAATCTTGTTCCTTTCCATTTCATCACCTCATAGTTTTTATCATTAAAATTAAAGTTTTTTTATATCATTATATCGGGGAATGAATTCCCCTCTACTTACTTCAATTGACAGTGGATAATTAACAGTTGTCAATTAAGTGTGATTTTAGTCACTCCGTTCCTAAAATATTATATCCAAATTGGCTTTGCCAATTTGCCCCTTAATTATCCATTGTCAATTGTCAATTTATTTAAAGGTTAATCATATTCTTTTTTTCAACTCATCAACCTTATCCCTAAGTTCTGCTGCCCGTTCGAATTGGAGTTTTTCAGCAGCTTCTAGCATTTCCCTTTCTAATTCATCTATTACAGCTATAATCTCATCCTTATCCATATTATCTAATTTGTCTACACCATATTCTTCAATTTCTTCTGCAACTTTAGTGGCCTCTATTACATCCCTTATATTTTTCTTTATAGTTTTAGGGGTTATGTTACGGGTCTTATTATATTCCATCTGAATATGTCTTCTTCTCTCAGTTTCGTCTATAGCTTTTTTCATTGATTTAGTAATCTTATCACCATATAAAATAACAGTCCCATCGGCATTTCTAGCTGCTCTCCCTATGGTCTGTACCATAGATGTTTCTGAACGTAGGAAGCCCTCTTTATCAGCATCTAATATGGCAACAAGGGATACTTCTGGTAAATCTAGACCTTCCCTTAGTAGGTTTATACCCACTAAGACATCAAATTTTCCTAATCTTAAGTCCCTTATTATCTCCATCCTTTCTATAGTCTTAATATCAGAATGAAGATATGTTACCTTTATCCCTATTTCCTTAAAATAATTGGTTAAATCCTCAGACATTTTTTTAGTAAGGGTTGTTATAAGTACCCTTTCATTTTTCTCCACCCTAATATTTATCTCTTTTACTAAATCATCTATCTGATTCTCAATAGGTCTAACTTCAACCTTTGGATCAAGCAAACCTGTTGGCCTTATTATTTGTTCCACTATCTTTGAAGAATGCTCTAATTCATAGGGTCCTGGTGTAGCACTTACATAGGTTATTTTATTTATATGTTTTTCAAATTCATCAAATTTTAAAGGTCTATTATCAAGGGCTGAAGGTAGTCTAAACCCATAATCAACAAGATTTTGCTTTCTAGATCTGTCCCCTGCATACATACCTCTAATCTGAGGAATGGTAACATGGGATTCATCTATTATCATTAAATAATCATCGGGAAAATAATCTAGTAAAGTATATGGCTTACTTCCCGGTGGTCTTCCACTTATATGTCTAGAGTAGTTTTCTATTCCTTGACAAAATCCCATTTCCCTTAACATTTCTATGTCGTACATTGTTCTTTGCTGTAATCGTTGAGCCTCTAAAAGCTTATCTTCTGACCGTAGTTCTTTTAACCTTTCCTCCAATTCCTCTTTTATACCTTCTATTGCTTTTTCTACCTTATCCTGTGATGTGGCAAAGTGGGATGCTGGGAAGATCGATATATGATTTCTTTGTCCGATTATTTCCCCAGTCAAAGCATTTACCTCTGTAATCCTGTCTATTTCATCCCCAAATAATTCCACTCTTATGGCATTTTCGTTGGATGAAGCAGGGAATATTTCCACAACATCTCCCCTGACCCTAAAGGTTCCCCTTATAAAATTCACATCATTTCTTTCATATTGTATATCAACTAATTTCTCTATTATCTCAGATCTATCTTTAATCATTCCAGGTCTTAAAGATAAAACTAAATTTTCATAATCTATTGGATCTCCCAATCCATATATACATGAAACACTGGCAACAATTATAACATCCCTTCTTTCAAATAAAGCAGCTGTAGCCGAGTGTCTTAGTTTATCTATTTCATCATTAATTGATGCATCTTTTTCAATATAGGTATCAGTTTGGGCAACATATGCCTCAGGCTGATAATAATCATAATAACTTACAAAGTATTCAACTGCATTATCAGGAAAAAAATCCTTAAATTCACTGGCAAGCTGAGCTGCCAACGTCTTATTATGAGCAATAACTATTGTTGGCTTCTGAACCTCCTGTATAACATTTGCCATAGTAAAGGTTTTTCCTGAACCTGTCACCCCCAATAGAGTTTGATGTTTATCATCATTTAATATACCCTTTGATAGTTCATCTATAGCTCTAGGCTGATCCCCTGTCGGTTTATATTCAGATTGTATCTTAAATTTATTCAAAATATCACCCCACTAAAAAAAGTGTCCTAAAAGCTTGGACTCTTTTTTAATTTTAAATTAAAAATATTTCATTTGAACGTGTGTTCGTTTTAATTATATAAATAATTCCAGATTAAGTCAACATATATTATAAAACAAATGTGGCTTTGCCACTTATTTGTTTTGTGCAGAGTTCAAGGTGCCTGATAATACAAGGTTTATGGATAAAAATTTTATATATATTTATGGATAGTATGATTTTGTATAATCGGTTGGGGGATTACGAATCCCCCAACAACAGAATAGAAAGCTTATTAACTCTCAGTAATAAAAGGGTTATTAACTCCCAGTAATAAAAGGGTTATTAACTCCCAGTAATAAAAAGATTATTAACTCCTAGTAATAAAAAGATTATTAACTCCCAGTAATAAAAAGATTATTAACTCCTAGTAATAAAAAGATTATTAACCCCTAGTAATAAAAGGGTTATTAACTCCTAGTAATAAAAAGATTATTAATTTCCAGTAAATATAAAAATTATTAATTTTCAATAATATAAAAATTTGCCCTAAGGCAAATTTTATAGTTAATTTTAAGTATACCCAAATATTAAATTAAAAAACTATTGTTACTGTTATTATAGTATAAAGTTCAGAACTTTTCATTTGTTACTTTAATGTTTATAAGTGAAATTTAGCCATTATTTATTAAGTCTATTTTTTAGCCATTTTATAATATTAATAATAGGACTTTCTTTTTCGCTGACAATCAATGCATATGATGAATGTCTTGGGACTACTAGTAATCCCAATGATTTTATATAATCCTTTGATCTTATATCCTTTGAAATCAAATTATTATTAATATCGTAGTAATCTATTCTCAAATGTTTAAAATTGTATGACAAAACTTGATTTATTTCATCTTTAGTATTAATTCTTGTCCCATTTATAGCTAAGATAATATCTCCCGATCTTATTCCTAAAGTATGTCCCCATTTATTCGGTATTGTATCCAATACTTTTACTCCTATTTTAGATGGAGCATATACAGCTCTCCCCTTCTTTCTTTTTCCATGCTGTATTATAGCCTCATGGACTATTGGAGAAAACAGTGCCGCTATATACTTAAATAAATATATATGGGATGATATTATCGATAATAGTAATAGTATTATACTAAAAATCATTAAATATATTGATGATTTTTTTAATTTCCTCCTTGGATAATCAGTAATTGATATATCACTATATCCTAAAACTGCTATTACTCCTGCCATCATTAAAAATATATTTTCTGATGGCATACCCAAATCCCCTAATCTAAATATAGGCCATAATTCTGTAGGGGACATTCCACCTTCAGTTATACCTTCTCCAATAATTAAAACTATAAATGGAACGGGCCAAAATCTTATAATATTAAAACCACCAACAATTCTATTTTTATATTCAACAAAAATAGGTATCTTACTATTCTCTCCGTCTATTAATATTAAAAAACTTTCTATTAAATGGAGTATTGCAACTATAGCCATTATACTAGATACATTTATTTTTGGAAATCCTAGGGTCAAGCTTAATAAAGATAAAACACCCCCACCATAGGAAAAACACAAAAACCTTGGGTGTATAAGCATAAGTAATATAGCCATAATAAAAATATATTTAAAATCCTCTAGGTTTATATTAATACCTAATAAAAGTATTATAAAGCTACCTAATAAACCACCTACTAGTCCCATAACCATTGACTTCAAAGTTCTCTCTATAACAGATTTTTTATTTACAGATAAAATTTTTTTCTCTAGATCTCCTATCCTTTTATACTGAAATCCTACGATTATAACCATTACCCAATATATTGGATTTTTTATAACTGATAAAACAGTGATAAAAGAAGAGATAATTATTTCTAAAAACAATTCCATATTAACCCCCGTGGCAAAGGCTTTTGGCCTTTGAATTTTAAATTGTAAATTAGCTGAGGATTACGAATCCCCCAGCAACCTAGTCCCAATTAGTCCACAAGCTAATTATCGGAGAATGAATTCTCCTCTACTTAGTGTAATTGAGAATTGACACTTGACAGTGTATAGTTAAGGTACAAAATCGGCAAAGCCGATTTGAATATAATATTTTACGAATGAAGTGAGTAAAATCACCTTCAATTGTCAACTGTCAATTATAAGTAAGTAGTTTTCAATTTATTTAATGGTCTGATTATAAATTTCCTAGCAAAGTGATAGTTAGGACATAAAAGCCATTAGAAATATTTCTAATGGCTTTTATGTTACTTCGTCTTTTCATTTATAACTTCGATGGCCTTCTGTAATTGATTATCCTTTTTTATATTATCTGTTCCGAATTTTTCAACACCCTCTGCTAATTTTATTACTATATTGGGCGCTATACCTATGCCATGAATATTCTTTCCACTTGGAGTGAAATATTCAGAAACTGTAAGCTTAAATCCAGAACCATCCATTAGTGGTGTGATCCTTTGTACTATACCCTTACCAAATGTTTTTGTTCCTATTAAAGTGCCAGATTCAGTATCCTTTACTGCCCCTGCTAAAATTTCAGATGCACTTGCACTGCCTCCATTAATCAAGATAGTAAGGGGTATGTCTATTTTAGATTTATCTGATTTTATATATTCTCTTTTTTTATTTTTAGTTTGAGTATATACTATTGTACTTTCTCCGATTAATTTATCCGCTATTTCAGCACACTGATCCAATAATCCACCGGGATTATTTCTTAAATCTAATATCAAACCTTTTATATCCTTTTCTTGTAATTTACTTAAATGGTTTGAAAAGTCCTGAGATGTTTTTCTATCAAAGGTTGCTATTCTTATATAACCTATATTATTGTCAATAATAGCAGATTTTACACTCTTTACCCTTATTTCTTCTCTAATAATATTGAAGTCTATAAGTTTTTCATCACCGTTTTCCTGTTTTCTAAGTATAGTTACAGTTACCTCGGTTCCAGGTTCTCCCTTCATAACAGATACTGCGTCATCCATCTGTTCTGCAGTAAATTCCTTTCCATCAACCTTTACAATTTTATCTCCCGTCTTTATTCCTGCTGCTTCCCCGGGAGAATCTTCAATAGGTGCCACTACAGTTATTAAATTATCTTCTCCCGCAGTGATTCTAACTCCTATCCCTACAAAAGATCCCTCTGTATCTTCCATAAAATCTTTAAATTCCTTTTTAGTCATATATGAGGAATAAGGGTCACCTAAAGAAGCAAACATTCCCTTTAAAGCCCATTCATAAAGCTTATCTTCATCAATATCCCTTAAATAATTTTCTTGTATATGATCAGATAATTCTTCCATCTTGTAATACTTATTATTCATATAAACAAGCTCTTCGTATTTTTCCTCCGTTAATGAGTATTTATCACCTAACTTTACTGGAACAACACTAATTACTGCCAACGTACCTAAACTGGTTATCAGTATTGCAATTATAATACCTATTAAAAACTTCTTTTTTGATACCATCAATATGTCACCCCAAACTTTTTTACTAATATTTTATTGTATTAAATATATGGTAACATTATACCACTAAAGCATTATTTTTAAAAGAAAAGGGCTGAACTACAGAGAATAGATAATAGAGAATAAAGAATAGATGTGGTTATTTTACTCCCTACGGTCGTAAAATTTCATTATATAATAAAACAAAGTGGCCTACGGCCACTTTGCACATTATTTATTCTTTATTCTTTATTATCTATTCTTTAATTCTAAGGTCTCTTCACATAATTCAATGGATTCTTATAATCACCATTTATTCTTACCTCAAAGTGTAAGTGGGGGCCAGTGGAGTTTCCTGTTGTACCAGCTTTAGATATAACTTGTCCCCTTTTTACCGATTGACCTTTTCTTACCACTAGTCTAGAGTTATGGGCATATAGTGTAGTTCTTCCACCACCATGGTCTATTATAACTGCGTTTCCATAACTACCTAATCTACCAGAATACATGACCTTACCAGAGTTAGATGCCAATATATTAGTTCCTGTCGGGGCAGGTATATCTATACCAGTATGATAATTTTTAAGTCCTGATATTGGATGGGTTCTCCATCCAAAGGGTGAACTTATCCTACTATACCCTTGTACAGGCCACATCATTTCTCCCCCTGCATAGGCCTTCTCCATTTGCTGTCTTTGTATTACACTTCTTATTTGATCTGCTTGTTTCTTAAGATCATTTTCCATTCTATTGATAGCTGTATAGTTAGTTCTTAACTTTTCCATTCTAGTAGCTTTCGCTCTACTGGCAACAGCTAAATTTTTCTTTTTAACGGCAAGCTTTTGTTTAGTTACTTCAACCTCTGCATATTGTTTTTCCAATTTCTTTTTCTTTCCATCGATAATATCCCTTTGTTCCTTCATATACTCAAGTAATTCCACATCATGATCTGCCAACCTTTTTACCATATCAGCCCTAGTAAGTAATTCGCCAATATCATCGGAACCTAGTAAAACTTCCAGGTATCCAACAGATCCACTTTTATACATAGTTCTAAGTCTTGAATTGAAATTTTCTTTCTTATTAGAAATGTTTTCTTTCGCTTCTTCCAACTCTTCTTTTGTATTCTCTATATTTTTATTGATTGTATTTAATTGATTTTCAACCTTATCTAATTCAGCATTTGCAGCATATATCTCTTTATCCAACTGCTCTATCTGTACTTTAACATCTTTTATTTCACCCTGTAATTCCTTTTTCTTTTCTTGAACATCCTCTATTTTTTCTTTAGTTTTATCTAGATTTTTCTTATTTTCCTCTAAACTATCTTCTGCATATACCACTACATTAACTAATAATACAAAAATTATAAGAAAGTATATTTTTTTTCTCCTCATCGTGTCCCCCCTATACTTTTAAGAATTTTCTAAGGGATATTATACTACCCAACATCCCAATTCCAACACCTATAGCTAAAAACATGATTATAATATCATCAGCTAGCATTTCAGCCGGTATTAAGTAAATCATAAATAGAGAATAAAATTTATCATTAACATATTCAAATAAATATTTGTAACTATAATTGATAACTAAGATAGATAAAATTGACCCTATCAATCCTAAGATAATCCCTTCAATAATAAAGGGCCCTCGAATAAATCCGTTCGTTGAACCTACATACTTCATTATGTTTATTTCTCTCTTTCTAGCAGCAACTGCTAATTTTATGGTGTTGGAAATAATAAATATAGATATAAGTATTAATATACCTATTACTACAACTCCACCTACCCTAACAAAATCTGCTACCTTTATTAATTTATCTAAAATCTCATTATAGTACTTTATTTCCTCAATACCTTTCAAAGCTTTTAAATTTTCTACTACATGACTTGCATACTCTATATCTTCAAGTTGAATTATATAAGAATTCGGTAATGGATTCTCATCTTCTACCCCTTCAAGAAGATAAGCTTGATCTCCCCACTCTTCTTTCCAAAGTTCTAAAGCTTGAGCCTTAGACTGAAATATCACCGATAATACTCCATCATAATCAGATATTATGCCATTTAAATTAGTCATTTCTTCTTCAGAAAGACCATCTTCCAGATAAACATGTATCTCATCAAATTCCTTTTTAGTTACATTAGCAAGATTATTCATATTTAATACTAGCATAGATATTATCCCCAGTATGATTAACACCGCTGTAACTGAGCCAATAGATGCGATTCCCGACATTTTATTTCGCCATAGTCCTGTAAATCCTTGCTTTATAATATATTTAAAATTCCTAACCTTCATCTCCATACACACCCCTTTGCTCATCCCTTATAACTTGTCCACCTTTTAGCTCTATTACTCTTCTTTTCATTGTATTTACAATATCGCTGGCGTGTGTGGCCATCAAAATAGTTGTTCCCCTATTGTTTATTTGTTTAAGTAACTTCATTATATCCCATGCTGTTTCAGGATCTAAGTTTCCAGTTGGCTCATCGGCAATAATAACCGATGGATTATTTATAAGGGCTCTAGCTATTGAAACTCTTTGCTGCTCTCCCCCTGATAATTGTCTCGGATATTTTTCTGATTTTTGACTTAACCCAACCATACTTAAAATCATAGGAATTTTCTTTCTCATTTCCCTCCCTGAAGCCCCTATTATCTCCATTGCAAAGGCAACATTTTCATAAACTGTCTTTTTAGGCAATAGCCTAAAGTCTTGAAAAATAACCCCTATATTTCGCCTGATAAAGGGAATTCTTCTACTTCTTACTTTTGTTATATCCTTATTATCTAAAATTATTTTTCCACTGGTGGGTTCCGTCTCTTTTAATAAAATCTTTATCAGTGTAGATTTCCCTGCTCCACTGGAACCCACTAAAAATATAAACTCTCCTTTATCTATAGATAAAGTTATATTTGATAAGGCAGTAACTTCATTATCATAAATCTTATTTATATTTCGAAACTCGATCAATATTACCACTCCTGTTCCATACATTTACCATATTTTATATATTCGACACGTTGATTTTAATTCCTTTAAATATTCTTCTTTTTTTGTAGTCATATGTTACTATTTTAAACTTCTTAATGTTGTTTAATAATAATTATTAGGGAAATATAATAACTCTACATAAATTTTATCAAAAACAGTACCATAAGTTCAATGGATATTTCATTTTTCTATTAATTGGATTATAATTAAGTATAGAGAATAGTTAATAAAGAATAGATATTGTTATTTTACTCCCTACGGTCGTAAAATTTCATTTATATAATAATACAAAGTGGCCTAGTGCCACTTTGCACCTTATTTATTCTTTATTATCTATTCTTTATTATCTAAATTAAGGGGAGGTTTTATTTTGAATAAAGAACTTATGAGAAAAAAAATTTTAGAAAATAGAAAAGCTATTAATGACAAGGAACTTAATGAAAAGTCTCAAAAGATAATAAATCACCTATATGAAACTGATTTTTATAAAGAAGCTAAATGTATAATGGCTTATATAGATTTTCGAAATGAAGTTAAAACTGAAGAATTTATAAAGAAAACTTTATCTGAAAATAAAAAAGTTATTATTCCAATATCTGTTCCTAAAACTAGGGAGCTTATTTTATCGGAACTAAGGGATTTTGATAATGAACTAATTAAAGGGACATATGGAATTTTAGAACCAAAAGAAGATTTTATCAGAAAAACTGACTTTAATAACATTGATTTAGTTTTAGTTCCCGGAGTTGCCTTTGATAAAAGGGGTTTTAGAATTGGTTATGGTGCTGGATATTATGATAGATTTTTAAGTAAGCTTGATGAAAGTGTCCCAAAAGTGGCCCTTGCCTTTGATTTACAGATGGTCCCTAAAGTAGAAGAAGGCCCTTATGATATAGCAGTAGATTATATTATAACTGAGTCTGGGATAATTGAATGTAAATAGAATAGGTTGGGGGATTACGAATCCCCCAACAACTTTTTTGAATTTTTTTCTTTTAATTTATAATTTAAAATTGGAATAACAAATAGGACCAAGTTTCTTGGTCCTATTTGTTATTCATAGTCTTTATTTAAATCAGCATAACTATCTAGCTTCTTTTGTACAAGATAATTAACAGATCCCATTGGATATTCTCCCTTTTCATTTAGTTCCCCTGCAGGAATCCCTGTCAATATTTCTATACCTTGATCAATAGTTTCTACTGCATATATCGTAAATTTTCCATCTTCAATGGCATTTATTACTTCATCGGATAACATCAGGTTATCTATATTTTGATGGGGTATTATTACTCCTTCCCCACCTTTTAATCCTTTTTCTTTACAAACTTTATAGTAACCCTCTATTTTTTCATTTACTCCACCTATCGGTTGTATCATTCCTTTTTGACTTACAGAACCAGTTACTGCTATTCCTTGTTTTATAGGTATTTCTGACAAACTAGATAACAATGCATAAAGTTCCGTGCTTGAAGCACTGTCCCCATCTATGCCATCATAGGATTGTTCAAAGGTTATACTGGCGGTTAATGATAATGGGTTCTTCTTTGCATACATACTTCCCAGATAACCACTTAATATCATTACTCCTTTATCATAGATACTGCCACTTTGTTCAACTTCCCTTTCAATATTAATAATACCATCTTTCCCTACAAAGGTAGTTACAGTTATTTTGTTGGGTTTACCAAAGGAATATTGACCAGCATCCATTACTGCTAATCCATTTATTTCTCCAATTTTAGAGCCATATGTGTCTATAATCAGTGTTTCATTTTTAAATAACTCCTGTAGTTTTTCCTCATATTTATTGTTTCTATTTATCTTTTCGTATATGGCCATATCGATATATTTTTCAGTAACTATATCTTCTCCGTCATAATCTGCCCATGCATCTGCCTCATATAAAATTTCTACTATTTCATTAAACCTAGAAGTTAGTTTCTTTTGATCCTCTGCCAATCTTGAACTATATTCTACTACTCTGGCTACTGCTGTTTTATCGAACTCCTTTAAATTTTCTTCTTTACATTGATAGGCTATAAAAGATGCTATCTTTCTTACATTTTCCTCATTTCTTTTCATTTCCACATCGAAATCTGCCCGTATCTTAAATAACTTTCTAAAATCTTCATCATGACTATATAATAATTGATATGTGTAATAATCTCCAACAATTATTACTTTTAATTTTATAGGTATGGATTCTGGTTTTATACTCTCAGCCACTACACTACCCTTACTAATATTTTCTATTCTTGCCTCTTGAGATGTAAGGGCTCTCTTTAGTCCTTCCCAGGCAGCACCGCTTTTTAGGATATCTTTAGCTTGAATTATTAAATATCCTCCATTTGCTTCATGTATTAACCCCGGTTTTATTCTTGTATGATCAGTTTTTAAAATTCCCATTTCATTAAAATATTCAATTTTCCCCAGAAGATTATAGTAATTAGGATTAGAATCTTTTATCACAGGTGACCCTTGAAGATTTTTATTATCTATAAAAAGATTTACTTTGTATCTATTAAAAAAATCATTTGTTTCAATTTTCTTTTTTACTATTTCTGTTATATTTTCTTCATCTTCTTGTTGTAAAAATTTATCAATGTTTTTTATTATATCATCTTCTAATTCATTTAAATATTTTTCAATATCTACATTTCTTTTATATTTATCTATTAATGGATCTATATAATAATCTACTGCATTAAAAGCTACCTTCTCTTTTAACTGTTTTAATCTATTTTTTAGTTGTTCTTCTAAATCTTTTATTTTATTTATTATCTCTACAGTGTCTGCTGATATTTCCCCGGATCTTTTTCTTAAATCATCTATCTCCTCTTCTGTAAGGTTTTCCAGTTGATTTTCCGTCATAGGTTTGCCATCTTTTAATGGTATACTCACTAGGCCTTTTTCACTTCTTTTAAACATAAAACCATGGTCTACAGATATTTCATTTAGCTCACTTATTATTTTTTCCATCTTATTGTCATATTGTTTATATATAACGTTCTTTTTATCTTCAAACTCCTTTGACTCAAAAAGTTTAGGAATATCACCCTTTAGTTTTGAAATAATACTTTCTATCTCTTTTGTGAATTTAAATCCTTTACCTGCTTCTAGTTGTATTGCCTTTGGATTCTCTTTTTTATCAAAATTATATACATAACACCAATCCTTTGGCCTTTCTTCCTTATTTGCAAACTCCTTTGCAATGGAATAGGAATAACTATTCCTACCTGTTCCTGTTAATCCCGATACATATATATTATAGCCCTTTCTTTTTATTGAAAGTCCAAACTTTAATGCCTTCATCGCCCTATTCTGCCCTATTACTTCCTTATAAGAGTTAATGTCTTTAGTAGTATTAAAGTTAAAATCTGAAGGATTATATCGGTTTTTTAACTTTTCTACAGGCACTATTCTGTCCTTTAACATTTTAACACCTCCAAGTTGTCTACATCTGCTACAAAAACTTTACTTATTATTGTTATATTCTATAAAACTAAAAAATTTCCTACTATTATGCGTAAATTCCTAGGAAATTATAATTCTCCAAAGATAATATGAATAAAGGAAACTTTGTCGCTTCTTTGTTCTGTACAGGGTGCAAAGTGCAGAGAACAGAGATTTGGTGAGCCAATAAATTTATGTAGGACTTCAATATATTGAAGCCCTTAGGTCTTTTTCTAGAAGACCTATTATACTTTAAAATAATTTTATTATTGTTATATATTGTATGCATTAAAGGGGACTGAATATATTCAGTCCCTACATAGAAAAATATATAGCTTTCACTATGTGAATGTTAATACTTTTGATAATCCCCACATTTGTTGATATTACTTCATTATTTAATAATTCCAGCTGCTATTTTAACATTCCTCTGATGTATATCATCTACTTGACCATCCTTGTGCCTTGTACTATTATAAAAATGAAGATCAAAGTGACCATCAGCTCCATTATCTTTTATATAATCAAAATTAATACCACTTCCATAGTCACCACTTCTCCATGAAGTGTACTCACCTGCTAAGGCTTTATCATTTCCCGCATGGGGTTTCCCGGCTAAACTTGCAGCAATTCTTCTTCCATCTAACTCTATAATTACAGGTCTTTTCTCCCAATCTAAATTTCCACCCCAGATACTTTTCATTACTTCCGTATCATTATATGTTAATGTTTCAACATCTGCATGGTTAGCTCCGGTTGTTCTTTTTAACATAAAAGACTTCCCCGTATAAAAATCTGTAACTTCCATTTCAGTACCAATTGGAATTAGGTATTGAGACCCTTTCCACCAATCAAGATACTCACCATATTTTTGTCCCAATGTATCCATAATAGGTATATTATATACCGGTACCTTAACTTCATCCCCTATATCTAATGAAGTTTTTTCATTTGCATTATTGACTTCTAATATTTTACTTACCGTTACCCCATACTGATTTGCTATCTTCCAGAAAGTATCCCCAGATTTTACAGTGTGAATATCATATGTAACTGTCACATTAGGCTGCTTTATATCATCTATTGTAATAGAGTCTTTAGTATCATCTATACTGTTAGGAATAATTAGCTTCTGACCAATATATATTGTAGAGTCTTCACTAAGATTATTTGTTTCTAATAAACTAGAAAAGGATACATTGAGTTTTTCACTTATAATCCAAGGGGTATCATTTTTTTCAACTATATAGTATTTACCCTCATCTAAACTTTCATTATTTTCTATAGCAATTGGTATCTTTAAAGGTTGTCCAATGCGAATCTCTGAATTTTCATCTAAGTTATTCATTGTCATTAACTCATTTAATGAAACATTGAATTTATTGCTTATTATCCAGAGGGTGTCCCCAGACTGTACACTATAGCTTTGATAGTCAGGGATTTTAATTTCATCTCCAATATTAAGTACTGTATATTCATCTGCATTATTTATACCCAATAAATCATTAATATCAACATTATACTTTTGACTAATTTTCCAATAGGTCTCCCCCGATTGAACACTATGTGTTATTGCGAAACCTGTGGCAGATGTCCCAATAATAGTAATTGCTAATGCTCCAGTTAATACTTTTTTTATCATTTTCTTCAAGTTTATCCCTCCAATTTTATTACTAAATATATTTCTACATATATTACAAATTCGTTATATATAAGTTTTTCCCTCTATGTAATAATTGGTCAAAAAACCAAAATAACCAGCTAAAGCTGGTTATTTGGGTTGATTATATTCTACTTCTAACTTTATATTCTTAGGCAGTTCTTTAAGATTTGTCTTTACAACTGTATATGGATATGTAATCACTTGAGGTACAACTTCATCGGGCTTAGGGTCTTTGTATTTAGCATAAACTATTAAACCAAAGTCATCATCTTTACTGACTTTTTCAATCTTATCTATTGTTACAGAATATCCACCGGTGTTTTTTTCTCCCCTTGTAACTACTACATAAATATCCTCATTCATCCTACATGCCAATGCCCGTTCTTGCTGTAAATAGTTAGGAAGTGCTTCTTTAAGTTTTTTTGGAATATCATTTTTATCTACGGCACTAAACTTCACTTGCGCATCACCTTCATTAGAAATTAGTTTTGGAATAAATATAATACAAAGAACTACTATTACTATTATAGCAAGTATCCAAGGTCTTTTCACCCAATCCCCTCCTTGTTTTTGTTAAAACATCATTCTTTTTACTATAATATTCTTTGGATTGTTGTAATATGAGTGAAAAATAAAAAAACCGTTGGGGGATTACGAATCCCCCACAACAAAATAGTGCAAAGTTCATAGTACAAGGTGCAGGGTAAAAAAAGGACAGGGACTGGATAAATCCAGTCCCTACCTTATCTATTCTTTATTCTCTATTATTTATTATTTATCTTTTTAGCTTTCTCTACAATAGCATCAGCTGTTATTTGATACTTTTTAAGTAATTCTTCTCCATTACCCGACTCTCCAAATGTATCATTTACTCCTACCCTTGCCATTGGTACTGGAGAGTTTTCTACTATTACCTCTGCTACTGCACTGCCTAATCCACCTATTATATTATGTTCCTCAGCAGTCACTATAGCCCCTGTTTCTTTTGCTGCTTTTATAATAATTTCTTTATCTATTGGTTTTATAGTATGTATATCTATAACTCTTGCATCTATTCCTTGTTCTTTTAATATTTCACTAGCTTCTATAGCCATACTAACTGTTATACCTGATGCTATTATTGCTACATCGTTACCTTCTTTTAAAGTTTTCCCCTTTCCAAGTTCAAACTTATAATTGCTTTCATCATATATAACCGGCACCTTACTCCTACCAAGTCTTATATATGCAGGACCTTCATATTCTGCCATTTTTATTATAGCAGCTTTAGCTTCAATAGCATCAGCTGGATTTATTACAACCATATTAGGTATTGATCTCATTATACTTATATCCTCTAAAGCCTGATGAGATGCCCCATCTTCACCTACTGTTAATCCCGCATGGGTAGCTGCTATCTTTACATTTACTTTAGGATAAGCAACCGAATTTCTAATTATTTCAAAGGCTCTACCTGTTGCGAACATTGCAAATGTACTTGCAAATGGTATCTTACCAGTAGTAGCTAATCCAACAGCAGTTCCTATAAGGTTTTGTTCCGCTATTCCCACATTAAAAAATCTCTCCGGATATTCTTTACCAAATCCCGCAGTTTTAGTTGATTTAGATAAATCAGCATCCAAAACTACTACATTTTTATTTTTTTCACCTAATTCCAACAATGCTTGTCCATATGCTTCCCTTGTTGCTACTTTTTTAGTCATTATTTGTCACCTCCAAGTTCTGAAAGGGCTATTTTAAATTCTTCATCGTTTGGTGCCTTACCATGCCAACCAGCTTCATCTTCCATAAATGAGACCCCTTTACCTTTTATAGTATTAGCTATTATTATTGTTGGCTTACCCTTAGTTTCTTTTCCACCATCTATTGCATTAAAGATTTCTTCAAAATTATGTCCATCTATTTTTATAACATTCCATCCAAAGGCTTCAAACTTTTTGTCTACAGGCTCTACATTTATAACCTCTTCATTTTTCCCATCAATTTGTAATCCATTATGGTCTAAAAATGCTATTAAATTATCAAGTTTATAATGAGCTGAAAACATTGCAGCTTCCCACACCATACCTTCTTGTATTTCACCATCACCTAATATCGTATAAACTCTATAATCCTTATTGTCTAGTTTGGCAGATAATGCCATTCCATTTGATATCGAAAGACCTTGTCCCAAAGAACCTGTTGACATATCAACCCCAGGTGTACCCTTTTTATCGGGATGTCCCTGTAACATTGACCCAGTCTTTCTTAATTTCATCAGCTCTTCTTTAGGGAAAAATCCTTTTTCAGCCAATGCAGCATATAATACAGGAGCAGCATGACCCTTTGATAAGACAAATCTATCCCTCTCTTCCCAATTTGGATCTTTAGGATCTATATTCATCTCTTTAAAAAATAGTGCAGTTACTATCTCAGTAGATGAAAGAGAGCCCCCGGGATGACCTGAACCTGATTCATGTAGCATTTTAATAATATCTTGTCTTATAACCTTTGATGTTTCTTTTAACTCATTATAGTTTTTCATAATCTTCCTCCTATTCTGTTGTAATTTTCTTAAATCCTTCTCCCAAAACTTCATGGGTATCAGTAACCATAACAAAGGCCCTTGGGTCTATTGTATGGACTAATTTTTTAAGTTTAGTTAACTGGGACCTATTTACTATACATAATAAAACATCCCTTTCCTCGCCGGTATACATACCTTCTCCCTTTAGTACGGTAACTCCTCTATCTATTTCTTCTAATATAGCTTTTCCCATATTTTGTGGGTCATTTGAAATTATAAAGAAAGCTTTAGCATATCCAAACCCTTCAAGTATAAGATCTATAACCTTAACTAATATATATAGCGCTATTACTGAATATAATCCTGTTTCTATTTTTCTATCGACTATACCAGAAGTTACTACTACACAAAAGTCAATTATCATCATATAGGTTGCAACGGTTAATCCAGGAAAATATTTATTCAGTATAGCTCCAGCTAAATCAGTTCCCCCTGTTGTTCCTCCAAATTTAAATACTATTCCTAAACCTAGTCCTATTAATACACCACCAAAGATTGCCGCCAAAAGTAACTCTGTTGTTGCTGCCTTTGCTGGTATAACCCGAATAAAAAGAGATAAAGCAAGGGTAGCATACAATGTTTTAGCTCCAAATGATTTCCCTAAAACTATAACACCACCTATAAATAGGGGTATATTTACTACTAGATTGGTTACATCAACAGATATAAGACCACCAGTTAACTTTTTTATAACTATTCCAAGACCGGTTACTCCTCCTGGAGCAATAGTGTTTGGGTCAAGGAACATATTTATTGAAATAGCCATAACAACAGTACCTATTGTTATACCTACATAGTCTATAAGATATCTATACCACCTTTTATTAACCTTTTCCATCTGTATTCCTCCTCTTTTGTTGTCAATATAGTGTTTATTCAATAACATCCTGTGATGAAAATAGTATTTTAAACATAAATAAAGGCAACACCATTTGCCTTTTAATCCTCTTAGGATCTTTTATTAACCTATAAAACCATTCCAAACCAAGTTTTTGATATATATCAGGTGCCCTTTTTACCATTCCTGCCAAGATATCCATTGTTCCTCCATTACCTATTATAACTTTACAATTTAATTTATCCTTATTTTCATGTATCCACTTTTCTTGTTTTGGTGCCCCAAGACCTACAAATAACATATGGGCTCCTGATTTATTTATTTCCTCAATAACTTTCTTTTCTTCATTGTGCCCCGGTTGACTTATATGGGTCCCTTTGAAATATCCATTATGGAAACCTACTATATTTACATTAGGATATTCTTTAATTATATTTTCTTTTGCCTGTTTAGCTACCCCTTCTTTCCCTCCTAAAAGAAAAACATTATATTTTTCCTTATTAGCCAATTTAAGCATCTCTATAGATAAATCAAAGCCTGTTACCCTTTCTGGTAATGGTCTCTTTTTTATTTTAGATGCATATATAAGCCCTATTCCATCGGCAATAACTAAATCCCCATCATTTATTATCTTCCTAAGAAAATTATCATCTTTAGCTGCCATAACTATTTCAGTATTAGGGGTATATATAGCTTTTGGATTATTATCATTTGATTTTAGAAATTCTTTCACTTTATTAATGGCTCCGTCTAGAGTAGTTTTATTTATTTTTACACCAAAAATCTTTATATTTTCTTCCATAATCTTACCCCCTTAAATATTCTATTTTTCCAGTAGTTCTATTGCCTTTTTAGAAGTTAACAGAACTTTCTCTTCTAATTCCTTCTTTTTTTCTGTTAACTTCTCTTTATACTTTTCCCTATTATTTAGCACATCGCTTATATGCAAACACAAATTTGTAGAATCAATCTCTTCAATAGGTCCATTATTAACTCCCTCAATAGAGTCTAAAAACCCCTTAACCTTTGGATCATATTCTATTCCCACCATTGGAACGTTAGAAATAGCTGCAAAGATTAAAGCATGTAATCTAACTCCGACTAATAAGTCAAGTCTACTTATTAAACCTAATACCTCCTTAGGTGTATAATGTTTCTCTATAACTTCTGGCTGGAATTCACATAACTTTTTGATTTCCAATGAAATTTTCACATCATCGGGATATTTCATTGGAATCAAAACAGTCTTTATATTTTCCTTTTCAAAATGATCTATTACTTTTGATATCTCTCTTTTAGTTCTATCATCATTTTTCCAATTTCTTACGGAAAATCCTATGATTTTTTTATCTGTATTTAATCCTTCATTAGAAATTATCTCATCTATTCGTTTTTCATTAGTTGGTTTCATAGTGAATGTTGCATCCCCAGTAACTAAAACATTTTCTGTTATATTTAATCGTTTAAGTTCCTTTTTTGCCTCTTGATCCCTTAGATGTATTAGGTCCACTTTACTAACCAATAATTTTATTAATAATTTATTAAACCGTCTATTCACAGGTCCGTATCCACTACAATAAAACATAATTTTCTTACCAAACAGTTTGGCTAGAAAAATTAGGCCTAAGTAGAAAATCAATGACTTGCTACTGGTAACATCCTGTAAAAGGGAGCCACCTCCAAATATTAATAAATCACAATCTTTCATAGTTTTTATAATACTAAATATCCTCGACCTACTTATGGCCTTAACATTATAATTTTCTCTAGTAAACTGAGAGTTATATGTTAATACTGAAATATCTGTGTTTGATTTAAACCTTTTTATATTATCTATTATAGATGCTAATATTGCTTCATCCCCTACATTATCAAAACCATAGTACCCACATATAAATACCTTATTCATTCACTTTTGCCCCTCTCACATTGTTAATAATCCTGATTAAGATTTCTAAGGCTATAATAGCAATTATGCCCAATATTCCTCCTAATATTATTCCATAGATAGTTCTAACTGATGACAAATATAAGGGGCTTCTTAAATGACTAAAGGTATTAAGTACTGAAGTAAATCCTATACTTCCAGCAAAAGCAAATGGTAATATGAATTTATCATACTTTTTATATGCCATATATATACATGCTATTATTGATGGAAATGCTATTAAAAACTCTTTATTTCTAGGCCTTGCCAATAATTCGTTTTCTAAAAAGTTTCTAAAAATCATTTCAAGGTTAGTTGGTTGTATCTCAGTTTCATGACCTGTTCTTGCTATATAAATATAACCCACTACCAATAAAACTAGTCCACCGATTACATACTTGATCTTTATATTAGTATCTAAAAATGTTACTATTTCTTTTTTCTTAATCCCCGGTCTATCTAGTTTTTGTGATGGCCTATTATATCCAAATTCTGAGAAGTATAATAAAACAAATATAATCATAGGCAATAATTGACTTATTTTTACTCCTCTATAAATGTCAATTTCTAACAAATATTTTATATCAGATAATATAGAGCCAATATATAGACCTCCAACAAGGGCAATAAATACAGAAATAACCAATGTTACCATTGAGTCTAATATAACCTTTTTCATATCCCTTTTCTTGTTTTTGTTAATACTGATTTTTCTTGATTTTCTTATTACATATAAGGAACTTAATCCTGGAAATATTATAGCAGATCCTAATGCCAATACCTTATCTGCTAGACTAGGAGCAAAATAAACCGCTCCAAATATACACACTATACTAAATATAGCTATAGCTATTTCTATTCTATCATCTAACTTAATTAATCCCCTCAATAATATCATTCCAAATATAACTAACCCCATACCTAGTAATCCTAATCTTAAAGGTCCAATATCATTATTAGCCATCACTGTTGAGGTTCCTATAGATATATTGTGTTCAGCTAATCTATCTTTAAGACTATCAAAGGTTCTCTGATACTCTTCAATATCAGTTACATATTTGTATTCATCATATTTGAAGCCTCTAAAGTATACGGCCCTAATATTTCTTTCTGTTATAGCCCTATACATAGCATTTTCTATTTCTTCTGCTCCTTCATAATTATAATATTTGTATCGTATCTGAACCCAGTCCCATACTGAAAACACACGGACACTATTATAATCTATTTTAGGAATTAGTTCACCCATTCCTTCCTGCTTTATATGTTGCCTTTGAACAACATCCTCCACAATACCAACTTTTATATCACTATCTTTTAGATATTCAACTAATTCCCCTTGAGAACCCCCATGGCCCAATACTTCTTTACCTGAAAAAATCATAGTAGATGGTTTAATATTAAATTTTTTAGTTTCATTTATATAGGCATCTACCAACTTATTTGGATATCTAGAAAAATTTTTGGGTCTAGGAACTACCTTTAATCCACTGGATTTTATTAACTCTACCTTTTCTTTATCAAACCCTAGTCCAATACTGTCCACCTCTGATGTGACTAATCTATCTTCTGCTCTAACTATCTTTCCATTTACATCCTTAATTGACTGTGCTGTAGTAAATAAAGCCTCTTCCGCTTTTCCATCAACTATGATAAAAGACCTTTCCCCTTCTATGATACTATAAAAGTCAGTTGGGTATCTTTCAGTAAGTCCATCTTTTATAAAATCAAGTAGCCTCTGGGACTTTGTTATAGCTACTAAATCAAATTTATCTATTTCTTCATTATCAACTTTGTCTATAAATTCCTTTGGATAGTTTTCTTTCCAATCTAACTGGTTAATAATATTTTCCACCATTTTTATTTCTATCTCTTCATTCTCCTTTTCCAAAGAAGCAAAGGATTCCTCTTCTATGGCAACCGAATTAGCCCCCATACTTTTTAACCTTTTAAACCACCATCCTAAATCTTCATCGGATTGTTTTGCTAATTTTTCTATATCATAATAATCTAAAATAATTTCTACACCTTTATTATTTGATTCAATCTTAGCTCTATCGTATATAGTAAAAACCATAGTAAATAAACTAATTATTATTATTCCAATAGCTAATAATCTCTTTTTCATATAATTCTCCCCTTTCGTATATTATGTTTTTTTATCTTATAGTTCAGTTTTTATAATACAATAATTCCCAAACTTCTTAAAAACACAGTGTAATTATATCAGAATTTCGTATAACTTACCATAATTTAACCAAAGTTTTGACAAAATAGTAGTATTATAATCTTATATATTACCTATACATAAGTAATTCGAGGGAATATTCCCCTCGAATCTTTATAAAAATTATATACCTTTATTATTAAAATAGTGACTGAATTTCATATGTTATTTCGTCATTATTAACAGTAAAAACTAACTGTTTCAGATCATATACATCTATGTTTTTATCAGTATTTCCAGTAAACTGAATATATCTAATCCCTGATTTTACATCTGTCTTAATTTCCTTGCCACCGTGTATTACAAAGACATTTCTACCATTATTACTATACTTAGAAAGTTCCTCATTAAATAAATCTGCTTCCAACTTATCTATAAATCCATTATTTCCTAAAACCGGTTTAGGTAATAATATTATAATATTTTTTTCCTTTGAACCTTTTAATTTCTTTTTGAAATTTAACCATTGCTTAGGGTCTGTGGCCCTTATACCCTTTTTATTATCATCTAATTGAATAAAAAGGGTATCTTTATAGGTTATGGTAGAATATCCATTGGTGACCTCTAAAATTGGTTTATTAATTTTATTCTCAAATTCCTTGTTCATACTTCCCATAATTATTCCAAACTCACTATTATTTATATTATCTTTTATTCTTTCCCCTATATGATACTTCAATAAGTTATTTGCTTTATCAATACCATTAGTTACAGCAACTTTATACCCACCATCTTTCAACTCTGAATGTTTTTGTAATGGATCCTTAACCGTTGTTTCATCGGGTAAAACCATATCTTTCGGTTTTATTGGATATAAACCTTCTAATCCATCAAATAGTAGTTTCCCCACATCCTTTTTTAATGGGTCTATCTGAACCACATATATATTTTCAAGACTAGCTGGATAACTAACCCCCCTTGGCATTTTCCCAGTGACCCATTTCCATCCATTCCAATTAATCTCATTTGCAAAATCTACTTTGTATATATTTCCATTGCTATCCTTCAATGTTCCCCTTAACCAATGACCGCTCCCATTACCATATACCCACATTCCTAGTTTACTAGGAGCTTGTTTAAAAGTATTATTATTGGGATTCATTTTTATATAGGCCGCTCTATTTTCATCGGTCTGACTAAAGTCATAACTTAATTCTATAGAATATTTACCTTCTTTATCATTCTTTGATTTTTCTATATCTCCTATTACCTTTTCTCTTGGATACGTATCCAGTTGAATATTATCTATGTTCTCAAATCCATCAATAAGTTTTCTATTATACCCTACAGATACAGTTATATTTTCTAAGGCATTTCCTAATGTAGCTATGATTGCTCCATATCCTTCTTCTTTTCCGCTATAGAAAGTTCCTTTTTCTATTTCCCCAACATTTCCAATTACTTCCCATTTTATATCATCAAATTCTATTTTAGCTATATAACCTTCATTGTTTTTCCCATATATATTGTTTATATACATTTCACTATTTGTATCTATATATATATTATCAGGATCTATTACTACGTCTTTTAATTCATCTAAAACCTTTACTTTAATGGTAGAAGTTTTCCCCTCATATTCTGCTTTGATAATTCCTGTTCCTATTTCTTTAGTAGTTAATATATTATCTTCAAATTTCCCCTTTATTCCTTCTATCCGAAACTTCACTTCATCTAAATCCACTTCTACAGGATTATAATTTTCATCATAACCTTTTATATTAAATCTTCTTGTTGTATTTACAAATATATTTGTGTCATCGGTCTCAATCTCAATATGTTTCAGAGGCATCTTTGGTGCATCATTAAATACTCCTAAGCCGTTTATTACTCTTCTTTGTCCTCCATCTGATGGATGATTTACTACCACAGGATTTTCTTCCCCTTGATAAGCTATTGCCATAGTAGTAGACCCTCCCCCATCCAGATTTATAGCCTCATAGGCTCCCAATTCTATCATTATTTGAGCCAATCTTTCTTGACTAACTCCTTTAAAGGAAGCATTCCTACCATCTATTGTTACCATTATAAGCTCACTTCTATCATTAGTAATACCTATAGCAGTCCTTGGATGATTTCCTGTAATATTGTGGCTAAAGTGAGGTATTGTCCCATTTTTAACAAGGATAGCTCCACCACCTACTGCCATCTTTATTTCTTCAAAGTCCGGTACACTTGTTTTTTCAACTCTAACCTTATCCCCTATTCTAAATGAATTTAATAGTGTGTTTTTGGCTTGATTTCTTCCTACTAAAATATAGCCATCTTCTGGCATATCTACTGGTTCTTGTCCCATTCTTATATCTATTACTACTCCATCTTTAACTATAACCTCTGTCATATCCGGATATATTGTATTCCCTATAGTCTTTTCACTCCAATTTTTATCATACATACATACACTTTCATATAAGCTATTATCTTTATTTTTTGATACTACTTTTATAGAGTGCCCCCACTGGGATTTAACAGCTATATCTGTTTTCCAATAGGTTATAAATGGAACCTTTTCATTAGTGATAGAGAATACAGCCTTTTCATTTGGCACGTAATCTGGTGTTGATATAAACTCTCCATCAGCTATCATTGTTCCTATGGGATAATTATTATTTGTTTTCCAAAAAAAATCTCCGTTTATTCCTGCTATTGCATTTGAACTCTTAACCATATTCGTTATCGTTTCTTTATGGGATACCCCTTTATCACTAAAAATAGTATCTATATCCGTATACTCATCATTTAAGTCAATTCTAAGTACATTTATATTCCACCAACCATCGGATGTAAATCTTTGAAGATTTTCATAAGATACTCCTCCTGTTATCTTTTCACTATTAAGCCTTTCATGTATTATAAAAGGTTCATCAGCTAATCCTATAGTTCCACTAGATAATAAAATAGATACAGAAACTACTCCTGTCATTATTTTTTTCATAACCTTTTTCATATAATCACCTCATTATCTTCCCTATGTATTATTTAATCCTCAACTATTATAGTTATATATATAATAAAACCCTAATTTAAATGTTGTTATTTACTAAACTATACTAAACATTTTATCAAATAAGCCTAGGTTTTAAAACATGTTATTTTAGTATTTACTGTTATTTATTTGTAATAATTATCCCTTGCCTAACCCCTACATATTTAGACGAAAAATCACATATATAGTTTCATATCAACGGACAAAAGTGCAAAGAATAGGGATTTTGTAATCCCACAATTTATGTTAAGATTCGATATATTTGATTCACATATAAAAAATATTCCCTAATGAGATAATAACATAAAATTATATCATTAGGGAATATTTTTTATATTAAAATTTATTTTCTATCATTACTATATATTTACTAGTTATCATTAACTATTTTATTTTATAACTGCCCCTAACCATAAATATGGCATAATTATCTACATAAACACCTCTACCGTCACTTCTAGGTATTATTAATAGGTGGTTTAATGGGATGCTTTGGTTCATCTTAATGTCTACACCTTCCGTTACATCAGATAATCCTCCCAAATCACTTGTAATGGCAGTAGCTTTACCTCCCCTTAGTATAATCTCAGTTCCCCCATCGCATATAAGCTGCTGTCCTTTACTAAGTTCCACGACTTCAAGGTTAGCATCGTCATTAACACCGGTATTATCTATAGGTTTGTCATTTACTCCCTTATAAGCTTTTTTTAACATATCATTTTCTTCTTTTAGTTTATCTATTTCTTCCGTATTACTATCAATTTCACTAAATATCTTTTCAATCTTCTCATCAAAATAGTACTTTATCTGTTCCATTCTTTTTTCTACATAGCTAAGGGTGACAAGGGGGTCATCTTCATTACCTGGACTTGCCAATACCACTTTCCCAATGGTAGTTAAAGTTAGTATTATAAGTAAACCATAGATTATTTTTTTCTTCTTGTTATATTTCACTGTATTCATCCTCCTAATAATACCCTCGAACAAGTTCGAAGTTGCTATTTAAATTATAACTGAACAAAACTCCATTATAATATACATTTCGACATATTTATTTATATTCCTTTTTAAAAATGTTATTTCCGAGTAAATAGTATTTTAATGGAGAATTGAGAAGGAAGAGAGGAGAGAGTTTTGGACAAAATAAAGGAGCCTGGATTTTTTCCACGCTCTTAATTAGAAATCTATTAGACCTATACTTATTTTTAAGCACTCATTTACTTTTTCCATTAATTCTTCATCGAAATGTCCAACCTTTTCCCTTAATCTTTTTTTATCAATGGTTCTAATTTGTTCTAGCAAAACTACTGAATCCTTTGGTAATCCAAAATCCGGTGCAGTTATTTCAATATGTGTCGGTAATTTTGCTTTGTTTATTTGTGAGGTAATAGCTGCAATAATGATTGTAGGACTATACTTATTTCCTATATCATTTTGTATAACTAAAACCGGTCTTACACCGCCCTGTTCTGAGCCAATAACAGGACTTAAATCAGCATAAAATACATCTCCTCTTTTTACAATCACGATGTTCCACATCCTGTCAAACTATCTTCATAATTACACAACTCTCTAAAATCCTCTTCTATCCCTATTTCAGCCAATGCCAAATTAAGTTGTGCCATTTCTCTATATCCCGTCTTTAGTTCCTCTCTTATCTCCATCTTTTTTCTTTCCCTTATATACAACTTCATGGCCTCTCTTATAAACTCACTTCTATTCTTTTTTTCTATAGATACTATTCCATCTATTTCTTCTAATAAACTATCTGGTAAACTTATCATTATTCTTTTTGTTTCGGCCATCTGAGCACCTCCAAAAACCATAGCATATATTTTTAGTTATCTTCCAAGTATTTCCCATATTATAGTATATTCATATATACTCCAGTATATACTTGATTATATATTATTTTTTATAAAGGTGTCAATTATAATAATCTTTTATACTTTGTAATATAGACATTATCCTAACAAATAATCCTTTGTTTTCACAATTTCTTGATTTTTTATGTAAACCCTAGGCACTCTTCTATTTACCATACAAACAATTTCATAGTTTATAGTATTTAATTTATCAGCAATCTCATCTATATGGGGACTATTATTAGTTCCATCTCCAAATAATATCACTTCATCACCAATATTAACATTATCGATATCTGTAATATCTATCATACACTGATCCATACATATTCGCCCTATAACTTCTGCTCTCTTTCCTTTTATACCTACTTCTCCTTTTCCTGTAAGCATTCGGGTAAAACCATCGGCATATCCTATTGGTATAGTTCCTACTTTAGTTTCTTTATTTGTTTTATAAATATGTCCATAACTTATACCCTTTCCCTTTGGCAAAGTTTTTACATTGGATATCCTAGCCTTTAGTGTCATTGCAGGCTTTAATTTAACTTTTTCTTTATTAACTTCCACTGATGGATATAGACCATAAAGCATTATACCTGCCCTAACCATATCTAAACTATATTCTGGTATATCTATTACCGTTGCACTATTTGCCACGTGTTTTATAGGTATATTTATTTCTAACTTTTCGAGTTCATTAATAATCCAACTATATTTTTTATACTGTTCCTTTGTTTCTGTTTTATCCTTCTCATCGGCAACAGCAAAGTGGGTAAATATACCTTCTATTTCTAAATTGGGTAGACTAAATATTCTCTCAATATCCTTTATAGATTCTTTCTCTGGTAGAAAACCTAATCTACTCATACCAGTATCAACTTTTATATGGATTTTAGCTGCTTTATTCTGTTTTTCCCCTTCAATAGATATTGATTTAGCTTGTTCATATGTATAAATAGTTTGTGTTATATCATACTCTATGGCCTCTTTAACCTGGGAATCAGGATTATATCCTAGTAATAATATAGGAGCTTTTATCCCAGATTTCCGTAATTCTATAGCTTCAGAAAGGGTTGCAACAGCTAATCTATCTCCTCCATTTTCAAGAAATGTTTTTGCTATAGTTGTTGCACCATGTCCATATCCATCTGCCTTTACAACGGCAGTAACCATAGCACCTTTGTCAATTACTCTTCTTACTTCTTTAATATTATGGGCTAAATTATCTAAATTAATTTCTGCCCAAACCGGTCTTACCTTATCTAGTTTTCCCATAATTTATTCCCCCAAAGTTTAAAAGTTATTTGTCCAAATTTTATGATATTTATAACTTTAGTATTTGTCAACAATTTTATTATATTAATTTTATAAAGTTTTAACTATGTCCAATCTAGATATGATTCCAGCTAATTTGTTATTATCATTTACTATGGGAACTCTATTTACTTTTTTATTAATCATGGTGTTAGCTACTTCCTTTACATCATCTTCTTCATGGCAGGTTATCACATTGGTAGTCATTAAGTCCTTTACCTTATAAGCAACTTTCTTTTTCAATTTATTTTCATACTTTTTTATACTTTCTAAAAAAATATATCCCCCTAATAAGGATACAAAAGCTGGCATACCTAATTCTTTATCCCTATATATTAAATCTGATTCTGAAACTATTCCTACAACTTCATTGTTATTATTAATTACTGGTACACCACTTATACCATTATCGGTTATAATTTTAATAACTTCTTCTACCGTATCATTTTCTTTAATAGTAATAACTTCCTTTGTCATAATATCTTTAGCTTTCAATATGAAACCTCCTAATTATAAAATAGTTTTAATTGCATAGGGTATTCTTTCAATAATATCAGAAGATATTAGTCCATATTCGCCTTTATCATGGGATGCCAAATCTCCCGATAAACCATGTAAATATACCCCTAATTTAGCCGAATCCATTAAATCTAATCCCTGACCTATAAGACTTGTTATTATTCCAGTTAATACATCTCCGCTTCCAGCGGTGGCCATGCCTGGATTACCTGTATTGTTTATGTATATTTCGCCTTTTTTGTTACATACTATAGTATTTGCTCCCTTTAACACAGTTATAACTCCAAATATTTTTGAAGCTTTCTTAGCACTTTCTATCCTATTACTTTGTATTTCATCTATACCTATATTAAGTAATCTAGACAATTCTCCTGGATGGGGTGTTATGACTATATCGCCATTATACTTAATTAAGATGTCTCTACATTGGGACACACAGTTTAATCCATCACCATCTAATACAATTGGCAAATTTGTATATCGTAAT
Organism: Dethiothermospora halolimnae; assembly: GCF_037577855.1. Lineage (NCBI taxonomy): Bacteria > Bacillati > Bacillota > Tissierellia > Tissierellales > Thermohalobacteraceae > Dethiothermospora > Dethiothermospora halolimnae. The sequence goes on from NZ_JBAKFX010000011.1 coordinate 44,489, forward strand.
ATCTCTTTTAGTAATTTTATCCTTCCATTGTCCACTCCCATTCCTGGACCTATTGCCAAAACATCAACATTATCTATTGCTTTCTTTATTTCCTTTATTGAATCTGGAATGAAGTGACCCTTATTATTATCCTCCACTGGTTTTATTATTGCCTCTGTCGTTTTTACTTCCATAATATTTGTTAGACTTTTAGGTGTTAAAGTATATACAAGTCCACTACCACTTCTTAAACAAGATGTGGTGGTTAAATACGATGCCCCTGTCATCCCAAGACTTCCTGCTATTATACCAACTTTGCCATAGGTCCCTTTATGGCTTACTTTTTTTCTTTTGGGTAAAATATTTTTCATTTCCATAGTATCCTTTAAAACATTTAACTTTTCATTTCCCTCAGCTATAGCAAATGCTACTGCCTTTTCATTATCATGGCTTATTGAGATATGTATATTATCAATATTTCTACTTTCTGCTATTTTATTAGCTTTTTCCATTAATTTAACTATAGGTTTCCCATTATTATCATGATCTATTTCTATATCTTTAAATGAAAAATATTTAATTCCTACTCCTAAAGCCTTACTTACAGCCTCCTTGGCAGCAAATATTCCCGCTATACTTTTAATATTCCCCTTACGTTTTTCTATATATTGCCGTTCTTTTTCTGTACAAATTCTTTCTAGGAGTCTATTATTAACGGCTTTTTCAATCCTTTTTATTTCTATTATATCTATTCCATTACCTAAAACCACTACTAACACCCCATATAATAATTATTTAAATATATCTGTCATACTCTCATCTAGGGAAAACCCAAGTAGAGTTGCAACTTTAAAGGCTAAATTCATTATAAAATATATAGATGCTATTAAAAATAAAATAGCTGAAGGAAGTTTTATAAAAGGTCTGCCCTTTTCCCCAATTTGAAACCCTTTATTAAATATCCCCATTATGAACGTTATAAACTTTGATATAACTTGAAAGAATATCTCTGCTCCACTTAATATTAAAAGTGCTATCATAACTATGCTAAGTCCCATAAATTTCTCCCTTCTATTTAATATTTATAACCGTATTATATCATTTTAATTATTTTTTTCATATTTAATAATAAAAGAATGCATATATGCATTCTTTATAACATTTCCCTATCCAGTTTTTCTATTTCTTTATTACCTAAAATACCATGTAAAAAATTATATGTTAAATTTCTCTTTTCTTCATAATCATTCTTCTTATCTATTAGCTCCCTTAACTTTATTCTAAACTCATCTATTTCATTATTCACATTATTTAATTCTTTATCCCATAATTTTAATTCTTTATATCCATACTTTATTGTCTCTTTTAATAAATTAAAGTTAGCTTCCCTTATCTGTTTAGGTATCATTTCATATCTAAATGTTATGTCCTCAAGTCTATTATTAATATCATATATATCCTCTTGATATCTAGATAATAGTTCCATTGCTTTTTCATCGTTCATATTATTATTATTAATTTCATCAGAAAGATTTATTATTTTAGCCATGGTTCTTTTCTTCTCTTTTTTCAATTTCTTTAGCTTTCTTTCAATTCCTTTTTGATCCTCTAATAAGTCTTCCAATTCACTTTTTAATTTATTTATCTGTCTATCGTTTATATCGCTGAAAAGTTCTTTCCAAGTATTATCTTTAACCAATAAAGGTATGTTATTTCTCATTATAGTTCTATAGTCTAAGTCCAGGTCCTTTGAAAACAAGTCCCCCACCTCCCAATGTAATTATATAATAAATATGTAGTTTGTCTAATGGGCTAATATTCCTAAGTATATATATTATCGTACATTTCCCTTGCTTTTTTTATAATAATTAGAAAATATGTTATATCCATTAGTCTATAGGGTATAATTTAAATTAAGTATTACTACATAATTTTCGGGAGGTTTTTTATTATGAAAAAAATAATAATGGGAATTCAAGTGGGTAATAGATTTGAAGATGTGGAAAAAGTTCAAAACTTACTTACAGAATACGGCTGCTTCATTAAAACAAGATTAGGACTTCACCAACAGGCAGAGTTTAAAGAGATATGTACCGAAAAGGGTCTAATAATTCTAGAAATGGTTAGGGATAGCGATGAAAAAAGTATGGAATTAAAAGAAAAGTTGAATGAAATAAATGAAGTAGTTGCTAAGACAATGGAATTTTAAAACAATTGGGGGATTACGAATCCCCCAATAACTAACAATTGACAGTGTATAATTGACAATTGACAGTGTATAATTGACAATTGACAGTTAAAGGTAATTTTACTCACTTTGTTCGTAAAATATTATATTTCAAATCGGCTAAAGCCGATTTGTACCTTAACTATCCACTGTCAATTGTCAATTATATAAGTTAAGGATTTTCCTTTATTAGTCCCCTTCTATATGCTGTTAATAACATTTCTAAGTCCCTAATTTCTGACTTTAATTTTTCCCCTATATCTGTGTCCCCCACATACTTTCTATTAACCTTCTCTAAACCTACCATTGTTGATAACACATCCATTTCCTCAGATATAGCTTTTTCTGTTGATTCAAAAGTTTTATGGGAAGCTAGCCTTAGTCCATAGGAATTATAAATAAGGGTGTATCCAGCTATTCCAGTTTTTTTCTGGTATGCCTTTGAAAATCCTCCATCTATAACAAGCATTTTTCCATTGGCCTTTATGGGACTTTCTCCCTTTATAGTTTTTACAGGAACATGTCCATTTACTATATGGGAGGTATCTGGTTCTAGACCAAACTCTTCTAAAATATATCTACATACACTTTCATCATCTCTTAACTTAAAATATGGATTTTTATTTTCAATATGGGTTTCTTTATCATCTATAAAATATCTCTCAAATGTGGCCATTTGGTCTTTTCCAAATAATGGAGAATTTTCTCCACACCATAAATACCATACTATATCTGTACCAAATAATCTTTCATCTATATTTTCTCTATTAAAATAAAATTCCGTTAATAAATGATTAAACTTATCCAATAGATTTTTTCCCCAGTATTTTTCTTCACCGATGGTAACTTTTTTAAATGTGCCGTCTTGATTCATTGGTATACATCCATGATAAAGAAGATTGGAATTAAATTTAAGATACATACTTCCCTTTGAATATAAAAACTTAGTATGTTTTTGTAATTTTTCACTATTTAAAAAATATACTTTTAATTTCTTAACCAGACTTTTTTCTTCCTTCGTTAGTTCATAGGGATTACTTGGATCTATTGTTGGAAAATTAGTGTCATTAAGGTGGTACTTTTTACCCTTTATTATTATTGTATTATTCTCATGATCTATTTTATCTAACAATAACCTATTTTCCATATTATATTGGGGACTTTTTTTAATAATCTGACCTTCTATTTTAAATTGAATAATAGCTATGGCTTTATGCATTTTAGCTATTAAATCTAAGTCCCTTTCTCCAAAATGAATTTTCTTAGGAAATTTGGTCTTAAATTGTGTACAAGGATCTCCACCATAAAATCTAAGGGCAAATGTGGCAAGGGGTAATAAGTTTATACCATATCCCTCTTCTATTGTCTCAAGATTAGCATACCGTGTTGATATTCTAATGACATTTGCCATACATGCTTCAGACCCTCCAGCTGCACCCATCCATAAAATATCATGATTGCCCCATTGTATATCAATAGAATCCCTTTCCATCAACTGATCTAAGATAATATGGGCCCCAGGACCTCTATCATATATATCCCCCAATATATGGAGTCTATCTATTGCAAGTCTTTGTATTAGTTTACATGTTTCTATAATAAATTCATCGGCCCTTTTTATATCTATAATAGTATCTATAATTTTATTAAAATAATTATGCTTATTAAGCCTGTTTTCATCTTCATGGAGTAACTCTTCTATAATATATGCGAAATCTTTAGGTAATGCCTTTCTAACCTTAGACCTTGTATATTTAGAGGAAACTACTCTGCATATCTCTATAAGTCTACAAAGAGTTATTTTATACCAATTTTCTAAGTTATCTTCATTTTTTTTAATCATTTCAAGTTTTTCCTCTGGATAATAAAGTAATGTAGCCAATGCCTTTTTTTCTGAGTTATTTAAAATATCTCCAAATAAATCATCTATTTTTAATTTTAAAACTCCAGAGGCATTTTTTAAAACATAGCTAAAGGCCTCATGTTCTCCATGAATATCAGTTAAAAAGTGTTCCGTCCCCTTTGGTAGATTTAAAATTGCTTGTAGATTTATTATCTCTGCACTGGTTGAAGATATATTTGGATATTGTTGTGATAAAAGCCTTAGATATTTTATATTATCATTAATTTCTTTTGAAGTTATATCCTCCATATTTCCTCTCCTTTAAAATTAATATTACTTCTAAACTAATCCCAAGCTTTGATCTAAATCTTCTATAATATCATCTACATTTTCTAATCCTACAGATATCCTTATCATAGTTTCAGTTAACCCAAATTTAGCTAATTGTTCCTTTGGATAACCTAGATGGGTCATTGCCGCCGGTAACTCTATTAAGGTTTCACAGTCCCCTAAACTAACTGCCAGTTTAGCTAACTTTACATTATCCACTACTTTTTTTGCATCTTCCAGGTCACCATCTATTTCAAAACTTATCATTGCACCATAACCCTTCATTTGTTCTTTAGCTATATTATGTCCCTTAAAGTCTTCAAGCCCCGGATACATTACAGACTTGACTTTTGGATGAGTGTTTAAGTACTTTGCTACTTTTTTCGCATTTCTCTCATGCTCCCTCATTCTAACTCCTAAAGTTTTAAGTCCCCTAAGTAATAGCCATGCATTAAAGGGGCTCATAGCTCCCCCAAATTCGCACATATATTCAAATTTTAGCTTGTGAATGTAGTCTTGATTCTTAGACACTGCTACTCCTGCCACAACATCCCCATGACCACATATATATTTTGTTGCACTATGAACAACAACATCTACTCCTAAAGTCAATGGTTTTTGAAAGTATGGAGTGGCGAATGTATTATCTACTACTACTTTTATATTATGTTTCTTTGCAATCTCTACAACCTTTTTAATATCTATTATTCTAAGGTTGGGGTTTGATGGGGTTTCAAAATATATAACTTTAGTATTTTCATCTATTTTATCATTTAATGACTCTGGATTTGATAAATCCACCACTTTATAATCCACATTGTATTTAGGCAATAGTTCTGTAGCTACACTATAACTGGAACCATATAGTGTATTATTAATAATTACATTGTCCCCTGGTTTCAAGAAGGAAAATAAAACTGAACTTATGGCTGCCATTCCCGATGCAAATGCAACGGAACCATTCCCCTCTTCCAAAGATGCCATTCTATTTTCAAATAATCTTAATGTGGGATTGTTTCCCCTTGTATATACATAATCATCACTTTCAAAATTCATAACCTTTCTTACATGCTCTGTATTATTAAAAACAAAGGTTGATGTTTGAAAGATTGGAGGATTCAAGGCATTGCTAGGGTTTTTACCCTCTTGCCCACCATGTATAGATAACGTATCAAATTTATATTCTTTATTTTTATCCATCATTATCACCTCCTATTTTTGTCCATATTTATTTACATAAAAATCCCTCATAAAGTCTATATCCCCTTGACCAAGTTCAACTACTCCCCCCATAATATTGGCGAAGATGGTTGCCTTAGCAGATTTTTCAACTATAAAGGCTGTTTTTAATGCTTCCTTTAAGTTTCCTGCCACAGCTAAACAACCATGATTAGCCAAAATACAAGCATTTCTATCTTTAAGAGCCTTTACAGCTTCATCTCCAAGTTCTTTGCTACCTGGCAACACATAGTTTGTTACCCTTACATCTCCTCCTACTATTTGAACTAAATCCTCAGCTGCTGCCGGTATAGGCTTTCTAGCTATAGCCATGGAAGTACAATAGGAGCTATGGGTGTGTACTATGGCATCTACATCTTCTCTTGCTTTATATACAGCAAGATGAAGATTGTATTCTATAGATGGTTTCTTATTTCCATCTATTATATTTCCATCCATATCAAGTATTACTATTCCATCTGTGGTTATAGTATCATAGTCCACTCCACTGGGAGTTATTGCTATGCAATCTTCTCCAGGAACCCTGGCACTTATATTCCCCCAAGTCCCCACTACCAACTGTGATTTTAACATTTCAAGCCCTGCATCTATAACTTCCTGTCTAACCTTTTCAAATTTTATAATCAATTATAGCTCCTCCTTTTTATAACTCTATTAAAGCATTATTACAATTACATTCCTCTTTAGTTATATCACTTTTAAATATATCTATAAAAGTTTTTGTTATTTTTTCTTTATTTTTAGATACTGCTTCGTCTATATCATGAAGGGTTATTTCCTTTTTCACTCCGGTACACCAATTAGTTACAATTCCTATAACTGAATAACACATTCCCAATTCCTTTGCTAGGACAACCTCAGGGACATTAGTCATACCTACAACGTCTCCTCCAAGTTGTTTATACATTCTTATTTCAGCGGCACTTTCAAATCTGGGTCCCTCTGTAGTTACATATATTCCTTCTCCCTTTATAATTAATCCATTATTCTCTGCTTTATTATAAAATAATTCCCTTAGATTTTTGCAATAGGGATCAGACATATCCACATGCTTAACACCCTCTTTTCCACCTTCGTAGAAGGTTAGAGGTCTAGATTTAGTGAAATCTAAAAAATCAGTTATAACAACAATATCTCCAGGAGCATAATTTTCATTACATGATCCCACAGCTGCGGTAGCATATATATACTCTATCCCTAATTTGTTTAGTGCAGCAATATTAGCTCTATAATTAACTAAATGGGGAGGATTAGAGTGATTTTTCCCATGTCTAGCTAAAAATACTATTTCTTCTCCGTTTATTTCCACTATATCCACTTGGACCTTACCATATTTAGTCTCTACTTCTTTAATATAGCTATTGGAACTGGCATCATATACCCCAGTCCCACCAATTATTCCTTTGTTCATTTTTGTATCACCCCTGTATATTTTAATACCGGGGAATGAATTCCCCTCTACGTTTCAACTCTACAATTTTTGTCAAGATCCCTGACAGGGCATGCCATGTCCCTACGTTTTTATATTTCTTCTTTCTTCTTTACACTTTCTTCTTTAGTTTTAAAGTCCCTACATAATTAAATTTTACGACCATCGGGAGTAAAATCTCCTTATCTATTATTTATTCTCTATTATTTATTCTTTAATTTTAACTATGTTTTCCTTAAAAGGAGCCCTTACAATCCCCTTTTCCGTTATAATTCCTGCAATATTCTCATTTGGTGTAACATCAAAGGCAGGATTATAAACTTCTATGCCTTCAGGTGCCACTCTATTTCCCATAACATGGGTTACTTCATCACTGGATCTTTCTTCTATATCTATTTCTTCTCCGGTTTCAATATCAAAATCAATGGTAGTTGTTGGAGCAACTATATAAAAAGGTACACTATAAGCCTTTGCCACAACCGATAGCATAAATGTTCCAATCTTATTTGCCGTATCTCCATTTAATGCAATCCTATCGGCTCCAACTAGAATTAAATCTATCTTACCATCTCTTATTAACGTTGCCGCAGCATTATCTGCTATTAATTTTGCTGGAATTCTTTCTTCTTTTAACTCCCACGCAGTAAGTCTTCCCCCTTGAAGTCTTGGTCTAGTTTCGTCTGCATATACAAATATATTTTTATTAGAATAATGGGCCTCTCTAATAACACCTAAAGCTGTTCCATAACCTGCAGTTGCCAAAGCTCCTGTGTTACAGTGGGTCAATATAGTAGCCCCTTTTTCTACAATTTCATTGCCAAAACTGGCCATTTTTTTATTGGTCTCTATATCTTCCTTCAATATTTTATCTGCTTCATCCTTTAAAATATTATATATATTATCCAGTTCTTTATCCTTATTGTCTCTAATGATTCTTTTCATTCTTTTTATTGCCCACATAAGATTAACTGCGGTGGGTCTAGATTTATTTAGTTTATCAAGGGCATCATCCATTTTGGTGAAAAAGTCTTCTCTTTGGCCTTCTTTAAATTCCTGGGCTGCTAAAACAACTCCATAACCAGCTGTAGCTCCTATGGCTGGAGCTCCTCTAACCACCATATCCCTAATTGCAAATTCCACATCTTTATAGTTTTCACATATAAAATAGGTTTCCTCAACAGGTAATTTCCTTTGATCTATTAACCTTAACTTATTGTCTTTAAATTCTATTGTATTTATTCTAGCCATAAAAGTCCCCTCCTAAGCTTTACTAATTAATTCTTTTGCTTTTTTTTCTGTATTATACATAACCTTTTCTTCATCTATAGTTTTTAATTCTCTATTTTCCATAACCACTTCTCCATTTACTATAACAGTATCCACATCTGATCCTTGGGCTGAGTATGCCATAGATGAAATCAGATTGTAATGGGGATATAAATGAGGTTTATCGATATCAATTAAAATCATATCTGCCTTCTTACCTATCTCTATAGTTCCAGTTTCCTTTTCTATTCCTAAAGCTAATGCTCCATTTTCTGTGGCCATTTTTATGGCAGTTATTGCGGGTACAGAAGTACTATTTTGATTTAATCCTTTATTTATAAGGGCAGCTAAATTCATTTCTTCAAACATGTTTAAATTATTATTACTAGAAGATCCATCAGTTCCAAGGGCAATATTAATGCCTTTCTTTAGCATCTCATCAATCCTAGCAAATCCATTTCCCAACTTTAAATTACTTCCTGGATTGTTGACAACATTAACATTCTTTTCTGCCAATATATCAATATCATTATCGGATAAATGAACACAATGGGCGGCTAAAGTATGAAGATCCAATAAACCTATATCCTTTACATGTTCTATAGGTGACTTCCCATAGGCTTTATAACTATCTTCAACTTCCTTTTTGCTTTCTGAAAGATGTATATGTATCTTCATTTCTGTCCCTTTAACCATCTTAATTATTTCTTTAAGATAATCTGGACTACATGTATATGGTGCATGGGGTCCTGCCATTACTGTTATTCTTCCATCACATTCTCCATGCCATTTATTATAAAATTCCTTCATCTCTTCTAATTTAAAAAAGTCATCCTTACCTTCCCCAGCAACTCCCCTAGAAAGGGATGCCCTTATACCTGATTCTTTTACGGCCTTTGCAGTTTCATCCATAAAAAAGTACATATCTGCAAAACTTGTAATCCCAGACCTTATCATTTCAGCAATGCTTAGCATAGAACCCCAGTATACATCTTCTGATGTAAGTTTATCCTCAAGAGGCCATATCTTTTCCGTTAGCCAAGGCCAAAATGGTAAATCATCTGCATAGTTTCTAAATAGTGACATGGCAATATGGGTATGGGAATTAATAAGGCCAGGCATAACCATTCTATTATTGCCATCTATAACCTTATCTGCCTTAAAGTCTTTTGGTATATCTCCTATGTACTTTATTATATCTCCTTCTATTCCAATACTGATGTTTTCTAGTATCTTTTTTTCTTTTCCCATGGGCAAAACCATGGCATTTTTAATTAGAATATTCATTAACAAACCTCCTAATAATATAAATAACTACTCTTAATACTTAATATTATATCATTACATTGTATATATTCTACATATTTATTATTTATAAAAAATTATACAATTACTTGTGAAAACGTTTTATACTTGTTAAAAAATAAACTATTATCTATTTTTTACGATTTGTTAATTTATCTAAGTTTTTGTTTGCAAAATTGTATATAAGTTGTATAATTTAAACTGATGGAATTAAATCCTGGCTTAGTTGCTTTTTTAGCTTAGCCTTATAAAAACATATATTAAGGAGTTGATCTAATGTCAGTTGTTCAAAACATAATGGAAGAAGTAAAGAAAAGAAATCCTGGTGAAGCTGAATTTCACCAAGCTGTTGAAGAAGTATTAATATCATTAGAGCCTGTTATAGAAAAACATCCAGAGTATGTTGAATCAGGTATACTTGATAGACTTGTTGAACCTGAAAGACAAATCATGTTCAGAGTGCCTTGGGTAGATGATAAAGGTAACGTACAGGTTAATAGAGGTTTCAGAGTTCAATTTAATAGTGCTATAGGACCTTACAAAGGTGGTTTAAGATTCCACCCTTCAGTTTACTTAGGAATCATTAAGTTCTTAGGATTTGAACAAATATTTAAAAATTCATTAACTGGTCTTCCTATAGGTGGAGGTAAAGGTGGTTCTGACTTCGATCCTAAAGGTAAATCAGACAATGAAATAATGAGATTCTGCCAAAGCTTTATGACAGAATTATATAGACATATTGGTCAAGATATTGATGTTCCAGCTGGAGATATTGGAGTTGGAGCTAGGGAAATAGGATACCTATTTGGTCAATACAAAAAAATAAGAAATGGATACGAAGGTGGAGTATTAACTGGTAAAGGACTTACTTATGGTGGTTCTTTAGCTAGAAAACAAGCTACTGGATTTGGTTTAATCTACTTCGTAAGAGAAATGCTTGCTGCTAATAACGACTCTTTCAAAGACAAAACTGTTGTTATATCAGGTGCTGGTAATGTTGCAATATATGCTTGTGAAAAGGCTAAAGAATACGGTGCTAATGTTGTTGCTATGTGTGACTCTAAAGGATATATCTATGATAAAAATGGTGTAAACTTAGACACTGTTAAACAAATAAAAGAAGTTGAAAGAAAAAGAATCAGCGAATATGTTAAGCATCATCCAGAAGCTGAGTATCATGAAGGACAAAAAGGCATTTGGTCAATTAAATGTGATATAGCTCTTCCATGTGCTACTCAAAATGATATTCATGTTGAGCATGCAAAACAATTAATTGCAAATGGTACTAAGATTGTTGGTGAAGGTGCTAACATGCCATGTACAAACGATGCATTAAACTTATTCCTTGAAAATGATATATTAGTTGCTCCAGCTAAAGCTGCTAATGCTGGCGGAGTTGCTACTTCAGCCCTTGAAATGTCTCAAAATAGTATGAGATTATCTTGGACATTTGAAGAAGTTAATAGTAAATTAGATGCAATCATGGTTAATATATTTAAAGCTGCTGATGAAGCTGCTAAAGAATTTGGCATGGAAGGAAACTATGTTGCAGGAGCTAACATAGCTGGATTCAAAAAAGTAGCAGATGCTATGATGGCACAAGGTATAGTTTAACTTTAAAGAATAAATAATAGAGAATAAAGAATAAATAATGTGCAAAGTGGCCTTAAGGCCACTTTGTTCTATTTTTTAAAAAGTTGTTGGGGGATTCGTAATCCCCCAACTTGCTCTATCCAATGAAATTTTACGATCGTAGAGAGTAAAATCGCCACATCTATTCTCTATTCTTTATTCTCTATTCTCTAAATATAGAAGGTTTCTCAAAATAGGCTTCTTCCCCCTCCAGCTAAAAGCTCTATTACCGTATTCCCTTTTAAATCCCCTATTTGACATTTTAGAAATCTCTTCATAATCTAAATTAAATATAAGATCTTTCTTAAAATCTCCTATTATGGTTTTTTCTACATTTTTATTGTGGGGACATACGTCTTGACATACATCACATCCAAAAACTAAATCTGTCTTTTTAATAATTTGTTCCTCATCATTAGGTAACTCTCCCTTTTTCTGGGTTAAATATGACTTACACTTTTTAGGATCAATATTAAAATCCCCAAGTATGATTTGTCCAGGACAAGCTTTTACACATCTATAACATTGAACACAGGTTTTATCTAAGGGTTTATCATATTCAAAGGGATAGTTATTTAATATGTAGCCTATGAAAACATAGGAGCCATATTTTTCAGTAATAATATGACTATTTATACCAAAAAAACCTAATCCAGCTTGATAGGCTAGGTATCTGTCAACCAAAGGTCCAGTATCTACAAAGGACATATATTCAAATCCATCTATTTCTTTTTCAAGTTCTTCCCCTATTTTATTAAGTTTATTTTTTACTATTATATGATAATCAATAGAATGGGTATATTTTGATAAATTTGATTTTTCCATGTTATCTGTTAAATATGGAAATAAACAAACTATAATGGATTTTACATTTTCCATAGTTAATTTTGGGTCTACTTTTTTATCCATATCACTTCCATCAAAGGGTGTATAATATCCCTCTTTATTTCTCATTTCTAATATTTCTTTTAATTCCAAATATGGACCTATATTAGATATTCCCATATATTCTATATTTAAATTTTTGCATATATCATTTAATTTTGATTTCATAAATCTACTCCAATCTAAGTGATATTTTAAAATCTATTATTATTTTTACCTACTGTATCTATATCTATTTACTATTTTACCTCTCTTTCCATAAATAAGAACAAGGACTTCATGTATTACTATGATAAAATGTATTTAATAGGAGGTGTATTATGAATATTTTCACTATATCTATTATAACCTTAGTAACAATAATATCAATATCTATTATCTACTACAAGTTAACATGGAAGGTAAGAGCATTTGATAGGAATTTCCATATAGATTATCAACAAATCTATAGTGTGGGGTATATATATCAAATTAAACTTTTAGGCAATATTACCCCAATAAGTGATAATGGTAGAAAAATTTTTGATACATATAGTAGTAATTTCAATATATCATTTTCCAATACTACCATTTCCGGAAATGTTTATGGGGATAGAGTTAATATAAATATGATTAGAAAAAAGGATAAAAAAACAGCATTAAGACTTTTGAAAAAGACCTTTATTAAGGAATTAAGATTAACTATTAGGGAAATCGAAACTGAATATAAAACTGAAAATAAACTAAAAGAAATGGCTAGCAAAGAAAAAAATAAACTCACTAAAATGGCTTGTCAAGAATGTAGATATAAATACCAGTGTGGTATAGCATTTACTGAATGTAAATATGAGAAGGAAAAAATCAACTTCAAAATTGCTTTATTAGATGATAAAGACAAAAATAATGAGGAGCTAAAAATGAATAAAAGGGTTTTTAAGAAATAATTTCTTTATTTTAATAACAGAGTAATAACAAAGGCACCGTTGGTGCTTCTTTGTTTCTACAGAGTGCAAAGTCCAGAGAGCAGAGATTTTGGGGTTCTATAGTATATGTAAAGATATCCTTCAAATGGATTAGATGCTATTTATATCCAGTTGTATATAACAAACATTGATATGTAGAGGGGAATTCATTCCCCGGTATAGTAATTATTTCTTTATTTTGTGACCTATATCATAGTCTCCTTTAATCTTATACTTTATAATATAGACAAATATAAGATTAAAGGAGGGTTTTTTATGCACCCTAAATATTCTGTATTACAAAAGGTTCGAAATGGAAAGAAAACATACGGTGTAACTCCCCATATTCCCGGAGGATTTATTAAAGCCGATGATATGATAAAGATTGGAGAAATAGCTAAAAAATATAACGGTTCATTAAAAATAACTTCAGGTCAGAGAATTGCAATACTGGGCCTTGAAGCTGACGATGTTCCAAAAGTCTGGGAAGAACTTGGTATGGAACCGGGGGTTAAATCCCACCTATCAGTTAAAAACGTAGAGATGTGTCCTGCCTCTTTCTGTAAAAGGGCAAAACAAAACTCTTTAAAACTAGGTATGAAAATAAATGAAATATATCATGGTATGGAAATGCCAAATAGAACTAAAATAGCTGTGGCTGGTTGTAGAAATGCTTGTACAAGTGTTTATTCAAAGGACTTTGGAGTAATAGGTGATCACGATGGATACATGATTACCGCTGGAGGTAGTGGAGGCTTTCATCCTAGGGTAGCCGATGTGGTGGCTAAAGATTTATCAGAAGAAAATGCCCTTACTATGCTAGATACAGTCATTAACTATTACAAAAATGAAGCTCAAGAAGGAGAAAAAATGAGTTTCTTTATCGATAGAATTGGTGTAGAGAAGTTAAGGAAAGATATTATGGAACTTTTTAAAAATATAATGTAATATATAAAAAGCATCATTGAAGCAAACTTGCTTTTACGATGCTTTTTATACTTTTTCAATTTAATTCATTATATTACCTTTTAAATTTTTCAGTAAATACAATTCCAACTGAATTTTTAATTATAAGAAAATTATTGAAAACTGACCAATAAAATGATATTATTTCTGTATTAATCTTGTACTTATATTATATTGCTAAAGATAAATAGGTCATTAAATTTAATTAGACTGATCAATAAAAACATAATTGTTATATATAGATATATCATGTATTAAAGGGGATAATCCAATGTGAAAAAATTTACTATAAAATTACTACTAAGCTTCATTATACTATTCTTATTATTTTATATTTATAAAACAATTATATTTCATACTAATGCCATTGATAATATAGATATATCTACTAAAATTATACTTAGAGATATTAATAATACTCTACAGCAGTATAGTGACATCAAATCTAGTGAGGAAATAAATATAATAAAGGATTTAGATGAAGACATGTTAGATATTGGCTACCTAGTTAAATCTATAGAAATTTTAAATAGAACTGCGGAATTTGATAAAGATAATGAATATATAAATAAAATGAATTCCCTTGTTTCTTCTATATATAAGGCAAACAGTTTAGAGAAAAAAATAAAATTAATTGAAAATCTAAAAAATATTATTAGTAAATTAGAATCTAAACTCTTATGACTAACCAACCGGGCAGGGCATGCCCTGCCCCTACATAATTGTAGCTTGGAATTCATTCCAGGGTTTTCTTTTATTTAGAGAATAAATATGGTTATTTTACTCCCTACGGTCGTAAAATTTTATTATATAAGCTGGGGGATTACGAATCCCCCAGCAACAACACACATAGACCAAAGTGACCTCTGGCCACTTTACACCTTATCTATTCTTTATTATCTATTCTTTATTCTTTGCATTTAAAAATGTATATATTCAGAAACTACTGCCTTTTCATTAAGCTCTACATCTTTAAGTGCATACTCCTTAAAAACCTGATACCCAGTTCTATCCACTATATATCCCACATGTTCCTTCGGTAATGACCTATCTATAAACTCATCTATATAATCATAGGTATTGGTAATAACTTTTATTATAGTTTCCTCTGTTACCCACTGTAAAAATGGTTTTGCAATCCTTGGATCTCTTTTTCCTGTACGTCCCATTATAACTACTTTATAATACTTTTTAGGATTTCTAGTAAATGCTGCCATGGGACATTTTAATATACATTCCCCACATCCAATACATCTCTTTTCATCCCTTATAACTTTACCATTTTTCATTGATAATGCTTCAGTAACTCTTCTCTTACAGTTTTTAACACAGGCTTCACATCCTATGCATCTATCCATGTGATATTCTGGCTCCACCATTCCTATAATACCGAAATCTTGCATATGGGCCTTTATACAATCATTGGGACATCCCGTTAATGCTATTTTCACATGATAGTCATTGGGAAATATAGCTTTTTCAATTTTTCTAGCAAATTCCGTTGTATTATAATTTGCAAATTTACATACCTTATTCCCTATACAGGCAGAAACATTTCTGGTTCCCGCAGCTGGATACCCCTCTTCGGGTTTTTCTATCCTTACTCCGTAGTCTAATTCTAAACCTTCTATTATAGTTTTCACTTCTTTATTAACTTCATCTATTTTATCAAAGGGTATTCCTGTAACTTCAAAGCCTTGTCTAGTGGTAATATGAACATTACCGTCTCCATATTTTTCTGCAATATTTTGTACAACTCCTAGATATTTTGCATTTATCTCTCCACCAGGAACTCTAATACGTAAAGCTGTTTTATTTCTATGTTTAGTTATTCTATATGCATTTTTTTTAATAGATTTTACATTTAAATCCATAGACATAATTTTACCTCCCATTAATCAATTAATGTTTCTGCTTTAACATAGTTAAATACCGGTCCCTCTAAACAGACATAGGTTTCATCTATTTTACAATGACCACATTTTCCAATTGCACAGGACATCTTTCTTTCAAAGGAAACCCATATCTTATCCTTGGGAACTCCCCTCTTTAAAAACTCAAGGACAGTAAACTTCATCATAATAGGAGGTCCCACTACTACTACCTCAACATCGGCCATATTTCCTATATTTATATTATCTACATACTTAGTTATAAGTCCTGTATTTCCATTCCATGTTTCATTACCATTATCAACGGTTAAAATGGTATTAAACTTTTTATCCCATAAATTTATTTCATCACCAAATAGGATATCTTTTGGGGATTTAAATCCCATTAGTATGTCAAATCTATTTATATCCTTTTCATTGTTATAAAAATGGTTTATTATACTTTTTACTGGAGCAAGCCCCGTTCCCCCTGCAGCTATTATCAGATGTTTCCCTTTATATTTTTCTAAAGGAAATCCTTTTCCATAGGGACCTCTTAAGAATAAATGGTCTCCAGGTTTTAATTCATATATTTTATTTGTAACCTTACCTACCTTCCTTATGGTCATTTCTATATATCCATCTCCAAAGTCACTTATGGATATGGGAACTTCGCCAACTCTGGGAATAGATACTTGAACAAACTGTCCATTTTCCGGCTTTATATCCCATTCTACCTTATATGTTATATCTATATCAGTTTGGGCATTAACATCAATAATTTTCTTTTTTTGAGGAATATATGGATTATTCATTGGCTTTCTCCTCCTTTAAAACATCATTTACTTTGTTTATACAATTTGAAAATGATATATATTGGGGACAATTATCATCACATCTCCCACATCCAACACACATATGCTCATCAAACCTTTTATTATAATCATATATCTTATGCATAGTCTTAAATCTCATCCTTGAGCCATAGTCTTTACGGAAACCATGTCCCCCTGCCATATCAGTAAATTTATCTATATGACATCCTGCCCAAACCCTTCTTCGCTCTCCAGCTTTGGGATTTTCATCATAGGTTATATCATAGGTTGTAAAACAACTACAGGTTATACAGCTGGTATTACACTTTCCACAGGCTATACATCTTTTAGAATACTCTTTCCATATATCATGATCAAAAATATCCATTGAAATTTTATCACTATCAGGTATATTAACCTGCACTTTATTTTCTTTAACATATTCTGGTACAAACTCTACTGTAGTTCCTAAATCTTTTAATAAATCCTCAAATTCTTTATCTTTAACATCACAATAGATTTCCTCTCCAGTAAATCTAACAGCCACATTATAATTATCTGTATAATTCGAATCCATAGAAACACAAAAACAATTTTCAAAACTATCCTTACATTCAATCATAAAAAACTTAACTTTTTCCCTTAATCTCTTATAGTAAACATCTTCCTGTCCACCATTTTTTAAAAATATAGTATCTAATCTCCTTATCCCATTTATGTCACAGGGTCTTAAAAATACAATAATCTTTTTCTCATCAACCATTGATTCCCTAAATTCATTTTCCGTAAAGTAAAATAGGGTCTGAGTTATTGGATATATAACTTCCTTTGGGGAAAACTCAGACTTTTTATCCCATACTATTTCTTCTACACTACCTATTTCTCCATATCTAATTAAGTCTGTATCTGAAAACTTTCCTCTATTTTCAAAGACTTTTGGAGCATATATTTTATACTCAGACTTTAATTCCCTTAGTAGATTGTTAAAACTTTCACTTTTAAGTTTATAACCCATAGATATGCCTCCCTAATTTTTTATGTATCCATTTTAACAATAAAATAAGGCTATGTATGTGAACCAAATCACAATTCAGAGTGGATATATATGGCAATGGAGAAGGGACCCTATAGGGTCCCTTCTCCATTGCCAATTACAAATTTTAAATTTCAAATATATAACATATCCTTTACTTTCCTTCAAATCTAACAAATAAAATATTATTTTCTAAGTGTATATGTCTAAATAGATCACTTTCTAACTCTTCTAATTTTTCATATGTTAAAGAAAAACTTCTACATCCACTAGGGGGTACTGTATAGTTATCAGTGATTTTTCTTAACTCTTTCAATATATCCCCTGCATTATCATGTTCATTTTCAGTCTCTTCCATAACCTTAATACCCTTTGCCCTTAATTCTTCAGATGGATTTTCTTCATATTCTTTTATTATGGGAAATAGTATCTCTTCTTCTTTAATAAGATGTTGCTCTAACTCTCCTTTTAATTGATTAAATAATTTGTGGACTCTAGTTAATACATCTCCATGATCAATACCATGTACCCTTAATATCTTTGTTACAAGCTCTGATATAATTGGGAGCTCTTTTTGTAAATAACTATGATGGGTATTTACAATATGATCTATTAAATCTGAAAATGAAGCCTTATTCCAATCTGTATTCTTAGTAATTATATTTTTCATTTCTTCATATTCATTTTCTAATTCAGCTAATAACTTATTTTCATCTATATTATGTTTATCTATTGCGTCTTTTAGTGGTCTATCTCCTCCACAGCAAAAGTCTATATTATATCTTTGAAAAACATCACTGGCCTTTGGAAATCTTGCTACTATATCACCTATCTTTTCTGAACTACTAAACATCTTTTTCATTACAATCCCTCCTGTTTTTTTATTAATATATTTAAAAATTTTTTATTAATCATCTGTTAACTACATTATAAGGAGGATCTAGCTTATTTGCATTGATTACAATCAAGATATAATTTGATTATAATCAAAAAACAAAGGCGCCTTTGGCAATCCTTTGTTTATGCAGAGTGCAAAGAGCAAAGTTCAGGGATAAAAAAAGCGGACAGGGCATGCCCTGTCCCTACATAATCCCAGCTTGGAATTCATTCCAAGATTTCCTCTTATTTAGATAATAGAGAATAAAGAATAAAGAATAGATATGGTTATTTTACTCCCTACGGTCGTAAAATTTTATTATATAAGCTGGGGGATTACGAATCCACCAGCAACAACACACATAAAACAAAGTGGCCTCTAGCCACTTTGCACCTTATTTATTCTTTATTCTCTATTCTTTATTCTTTAGTATAACCGTCTTTCTCTTCATCAAACTCTGCCGGTTCCATATGTATAATAACCTCGCCTATGCCGTCTATTTTACTCTTTAACATATCTTCTATACTATGGGCTAATAAATGGGAATATTCCAATGTAAATTCCTTATCTATCCCCACATGTAAATCAATCATAACATGATCCTCTTTTCCCCTAGTCCTTATTTTATGGCAATAGATAACTTCTGGTATTCTCATAACCCTTTCATATATTTCATCGGTATTCATTACATTGGCATCGGACAAGACATTTATTCCTGGTATAAGTATTTCTAAGCCTGCCTTAATAATTAAAATAGCTATAATAACTGCTATTATTGTATCCACAATTATAAGTCCTAACTGTATAAATATTAAACTGGCTATTACCGATACTGAAACATATATATCACTTTTAGTATGTTTTGAGTCAGATATTAGTATACTGCTTTTTAACTCTCTACCCCTTTTAGACTCATATGTAGTTACAAATATATTAACCACTATAGTTACTATCATAACCACAAAACTAAATATATCAATATTAGGTGTAACGGGATTTTTAAATCTGTCGTAGGCATTACTTAATATTTCAAAGGAAATAAAGAATAATAACATACTAATAATGATAGTAGCTAAGGTTTCAAATTTATGATGTCCATAGGGGTGACTTTTATCTGCAGGTTTTGATGCTATCCATATTCCTATTATTCCTATCACATTAGATGCACCATCTGAGAAAGAGTGATATCCATCGGCAATCATACTTGATGTATTAGTCATATAACCGTATATAAGTTTGGCTAGGGCAACGGCAATATTAAGGACTAATATTGCTGCTAATACATTCCGTACCTTCTTATATGTATAATTCTCCATTATTATTCTCCTTTACTGTTATTTTTTCTTTATTATAACATCAAGGTTATGATACCCAAATTGTTTGTTTTATAACAACTTTTTATTTAGATAATAGAGAATAAAGAATAGAGAATAAATATGGTTATTTTACTCCCTACGGTCGTAAAATTTTATTAAATAAGCTGGGGGATTAGGAATCCCCCAGCAACAATACACATAAAACAAAGTGGCCTCTAGCCACTTTGCACCTTCACTATTCTTTATTATTCATTCTTTATTCTTTATTTTAAAGTTCCTTCTACGTTTCAGAACAATAATCTATGGCTGCCCGACTGGACAGGGCATGCCCTGTCCCTACATACTCGTAGCTTGGAATTCATTCCAAGGTTTCCTTATCTATTCTTTATTCTCTATTCTTTATTATTTACTCTTCAAACACCAGTTCCGTTTCATATATATCCTTCTTTTTATACAAAGTAAGACTCATTAAAAATCTTACTACCAAGTCAACACACATAACCGACCATATTGCCATAATTCCTAAATCAAATATATAAGCTAGAAGATATGAAAATGGTATTCTTATTAACCATATACCTACTCCTGCCACAAACATAGGTACCCTTGTATAACCTGCACCCCTTAAAGCTCCATTTAATACTCCTGACATATTTTGTGGTATTTGTACAAGTCCCATTAGTATCAAATACTTTGCACCTAAGTTAATAACCTCTTGTTCATCGGTTAACAGTCTTAATATTACTTTTGGGAAAAATACCAATAATATTACACTTATACTTGTAACCATAAAAGAGCCTTTAATCGTTTCTTTTAAATAGGTTTTCCCCAATTTTTTATCTCTAGCTCCTAGAGCTTGCCCAATAAAAGCAGTGGCGGCAATGGAAAATCCTGCAGCAGGCATATAGGATATAGCCTCTGCTTGAAGTCCCAATTGATATGATGCCATAGCCACATCTCCATAACCTAGTATAACTCTAATTAATAAAATCGACCCTACATTCCAAAATATTGATTCAAATGCAGTGGGTGCCCCTAGTTTATATACAGATGCTATCTGCTTTATATCTATCTTAAAGAAATTACCGTTATATAGCGACCCTAGTACACCCTTTTTATTAAATAATACATAAAGTCCTATCATTGCAGCCACAAATTGACCTATAGCCATGGCCATGGCAGCTCCTTTGATACCTAAAACCGGTAATCCGAAATTACCAAATATAAGTCCATAACCAAAACAAATATTAAATATGTTCATTATAAAAGCTATAATCATAGGGGTTCTTGCATTCCCCATTCCCTGTAATACTCCTGCTACAACTAACATTATCCCTAAAAAAGGTATCCCCCAAGATACTGTCTTTAAGTATGTAACTGCATTAAGCAGTATGTCAGGTTTAGGTCCATATATAAATTGTAACAATCTTTGGGCATTCCAAAATATGACTTGTTGCAAAACTATACCTACTATGATTACTGATAATAGTGTCTGCTGAACTACTTTTCTTAATTTTTTTAAATTATTTGATCCATAGGCTTGGGCCACAAAAACCGATGCCCCTGTTGTTATACCTTTGAAAAGAGCCCATAATATTTTTATAATTCTGTCACTTATCCCAAAAGAACTTATTGCAACTTTTCCTATTCTACCAAGCATACCAGTGGATATAAACCCAGCAGTCATCTGTAATATATTTTCAGTTGCAATGGGCAAAATCATCCCATAGATTTTTTTTCTTACCCTTTTTTTAGAAACCTTGCTAGTCATCTCCCCCATATTTATTCCTCCCTACAACATAATATTTCGACTCCCTAATTATATACTAAAATCCTATTAAAAATTATTAAATTTATTTCACAAATCATAAAATCACCTTTTTATAGTAGAGAATTGAAAATGGAGAGAGGAAAGATTAAAACAAAGTGGCCATAAGGCCACTTTAGACTATCACTATTAACTATTATTTATTAACTGTCAACTAATTTAAACCTATACTTGTCTTTTATTATTTCTAGTAAATAATTTTAATAGATAACTCATATATTTTAATGGATCAAATTTTGTATTAAATAACCGCTCTCCTATTTTCCCACCTAGCTTACTAACTAAATTATCTATATCATTATTATCTAATGTCTCTAAATAACGCCTAAAGGTTAAAGAAATTTCATAATCCTTCCTTAAATCTTTAGTTAATTTTATATAGTTTCCCTCTCCAGCTAAATCCTTAGCTGCATATATTCCTGTTAATATAGCCATTAGTTGACCAAAACCTAAAAAAGGCATAATGGAACCAAAACAATTTCCCACAAAAAATGTATTCCCTATTCTAGGCTCTTCACATATACCAACTATATATCTTGTTATTTCAAAGTTATCAGTAAGCCTTATATTCTGATTTAAATCTTTACATACCCTACTATAAAACCTATCCCATAACTGCTCTAAATTTTCTTTTCTATTTTCAGGATAATCGGGATATCCTATAACAATATTTGCTTCCTTTTCATTATATGGTATAAGATAACCATAGCCCTTTGGAGCAAAGTCATAGTCTAACCAGGCTATTACTTCTTTTGTATTAAAGTTCCCCTCTACCGTTGCCCCTTTTAATGTTACTGTCAAATCTTCTCTATAGCGCTGTAACTGGGAAGCATAGGCAGCATCACCTGTTGCCAAGATTATATGGGTATATTCTCTTTGTAGCTGTTCATAAGTATAATCAGAGTTAAATATTATTTTACTTTTTACCTGTTTAGCCAACTGCTTCTCTAGAGCTTCTTTATGTCTTCCCCTTATATTTGTAAAACCTAATTTCCCTTCTATTGTTGATTTATTATTTTTAGAGTATATATCTAATTTTTTTATATTACTTGTGGGATGTAAAAATATATTATGCTTTTCAGACAAATATGCCATGGTATCCTGTATAGGTCTATTTAATATAGATAAAAATATCTCCCCACTTACAAATCTATCCCCAACCTGCCTTCTATCTTCAAATATGGTGGGATATATCCCATGTTTCTCAAGCTCTATTGCACAGGAAAGCCCAGAAAGTCCCGCCCCCATTATAGCCACCTTCAAAAAATCACCCCATTAACAATCATTATTTGTACCAATTAGTATACAACCCCAAAAAACATTTATACTAAAACTCTATCTTTTATCTTTTAATCTTTATGTTTTTTATGCTTTTATGTTTTTAATCTTTTAACTATTAACTATTAACTGTTAACTATCATCCCCCTCTTCTTACGACGGAAGGACTGGACATGTCCAGTGCCTACAAAAAGATTGTAATTGTAAATAGTTAACTATTTTGTAATATTCCCAATGCATAATAACACCTTTACATCAAATAATAAAACATTATAAGGGAAATGGAGGTATTTATATGGGAAAGCTTTTTTCATTTTTTAATAAATCTAAGAAAAAAATAAGAGCTGGAAGCCAGAGAAAAGAGAAAATATCTGAAGGAAAACCTCTATATAAAAATCTAGATAAAAACCTTAAGGAAATTAAGAATATATTTTCCTATGATAATAATAAAGACTTTATTATCCGTGATATATACATAAAATCCCTAGAAAAAAAAGGGGTTATTATGTATATGGCTGGAATGGTTGGTATTGACAAAATAGAAAAACAAATAATTAAACCCCTTTTGACTGAAGATATAGTAAACGACACTAATAAAACCCCTAAAGACATTACAAAAAAAATATTACAAACTGCAAGCGCCACTGAAATTTATAATTTTAAAGAAGTAATAAGATATATACTGGCCGATAATACCTTACTTTTAATAGATGGCTATAATAAAGCCATATCAATAAATACAGCTGGACAAAATCATAGAGCAATAGAACAGCCTCAAATGGAAACGGTTATAAAGGGTCCTAAAGAAGCATTTATAGAATCTGAAGAAATCAATCGATCATTAATTAGAAAAAGACTTAGAAATGAAAAACTTATTACTGAAGATGTTACTGTTGGAGAAAGAACATTGACCCAAGTTTCCATGATGTATATTAAAGATATAGCTAACCCTAACTTAGTTAAAGAAGTAAAAAAAAGGTTATTAGAAATCCAATCAGATACGGTACAAAATCTAGGCATATTAGAACAACATATTGAAGAAAGGCCATATTCACTGGTTCCAACTGTTCTGTATACTGAACGTCCTGACCGGGCAGCAGCTTTTTTAAATGAAGGTCATGTAGTACTTATAGATAACTCTGCCGCATGTCTAATAGTACCTGTAACATTTTGGAGCTTTTTTCATACTGCTGAGGATATGTATGAAAGATGGGCATATGGTAACTTTATTAGGATAATTAGAGTGATTGCTTTTTGGGTAGCCCTCTTAACCCCTGCAGTATATGTTGCTGTAACTAATTTTCATCATGAAACACTACCGGCAGATTTACTTCTTGCCCTTGCAGCAACAAGGGAAATAGTACCTTTTCCTGTAATAATAGAGGTTCTAATAATGGAAATCTCCTTTGAATTAGTTAGGGAAGGTGGTATCCGTGTACCTACAACCATAGGTCCCACCATCGGTATAGTGGGCGCACTTATATTAGGTCAAGCAGCAGTTGAAGCCAGTATAGTGAGTCCCATATTAGTCATAGTAGTAGGAATAACAGGGATATCCTCATTTGTAATTCCAGAAACCAGTACAAATTTTATGGTTAGAATGTCTCGATTTCTATTTCTAGCCTTTGCAGTATCCTTTGGTTTTTTTGGGATATCAGTATTTTTAACTGTTTATATTTCCTATTTATGTTCTATTAAGTCCTTTGGAGTATCCTTTTTTTCACCGGTTGTGCCCCATTACAGATCATCAAAGGATACTATTATGCGTCCACCTATATGGAAACAATGGTTACGCCCTTTTAATATAAGACCTCAGGATGTAACTAGAAAAAAACAGCCCAATGGGAGGTCTAATCAGTGATAAAACAAACTAACGGAAAAATAGGACTTAGAGAGCTAATATCTCTATCATGTATAACAATAGGTTTTAAGATTACAGATATGACAGCTACAATAATTTTTCAAGATAATAAGAACGCAGGGTGGATAGTACCTATTATTTCTATTATATTAATAATAGGACCTTTATTTCTCTTAGTCTCCCTATTAAAAAAGTATAAAGATAAAAATCTAGTAGATTTAATTTATACAATAATGGGTAAATATTTAGGGTTTATTATATGCTTCTTATTATTCGTTGTATTGTTTATATCAACAGCTGCAAATAGTAGAAACTATATTGATATAATGAATACAATGTTTTTAACCGATACCCCTGTAATAGTCCTTTATGTATTAGGATTTCTTGGTTCCTATTTCATAGCAAATAGAGGCTTTGAAAATATTGCAAGAACCAGTTGGTTTTTCTTTATAGTAATAAAAGTATCATTTTTATTGGTTATAGTATTTTCTCTAACTGATATTAATCTAGATTTTTTATATCCACTACAGGGCCCAGGTATAAAAAAACTTATCCATAGTGGAGTAAGAAATACTTCCATATTTGCTGAATTATTTATAATAACAGTGTTTTATCCCTATTTAAGAAGTCATCGTGACTTAAAACTTGGAAACACCATAAGTATGGGTATAGCTATAACTGAATTAACTTTATTTTATATAATATATATTTCCGTATTTGACTATCCCCCTATTAGTGATGTAGCATTTCCATTTCATCAATTAACAATGTTTATAAGTACCGAACGTTTCTTTACAGGATTAGAAGCCTTTTTTATTCCATTTTGGGTTATCGGAGCTACCATTAGATATGCCTTTTATTTGTATGCAACCACTGTCCTTTTTGGTTATACAATGAAAATAAAGGAGTTTGAACCATTGTTATTGCCCTTTACCGCTCTTATAATAATGGTAGGTATGATATTTGAAAACCCAGTTGAAACCATTCTGTTTTTTAAAAAATATATAATAATGCAAAATTCTTGGCTATTTCTTATATTATTACCAGTAGCATTATGGATAATAGATAAGGTTAAAGGAGATAAAAAAAAATGAAACATATAAAACCTATCATATTGTTAATAATTATACTGTCATTAACAGGTTGTTGGGATAAAAAGGAATTAGAAGAACAGGCCTTTGTTATAGCCATTGGTCTAGATACCCTCGATGGTGATGGTATCTCCATTACATATCAAATTGCCAATCCCCAAAGCGGTGGTGGTGGAACAATAGGCCAAAGTGACAAAGAAAAACCCTTTGAAGTTATAACAGTAAAGGCTCCTGGTCCCATGGCTGGTAAGGATATGGCCAATGCATCTATTACTAGGGAGATTACCTTTTCCCACACCCAAGTATTAGTTGTAAGTGAGAAGTTAGCTAAAAAGGATAAGGCCTTTTCTATACTTGATGCCATGGTAAGGGATAGACAGGTAAGAAGAAATACAACTATCATAGTCTCTAAAGAAAAAGCATCGGAGTTTATAAATCTAACTAACTCTCCATTGGAAACTAGACCCCATAAATACTATAGCCTTATATCCCAACGATGGAGGGACACAGCCTTTGTAGGTTACTCAAATATAAATGATTTTATAGTAAAAACAGAGGGAGATGCAGGCTTATATCTAAGTGTATATGGTACAACTATCAATGTTAGTGATAAAAATAAAAACAATGAAGACCAATATTTGGCAGGTGAAATACCTAGAGAAGGGGGAGGAACTGGTGAATTAATTGGCTCAGCTGTGTTTAAAGAGGGGAAAATGATCGGTACTTTAACTGGGGAAGAGACCAGAATTTCATTAATCCTCCAACCAAACTATAGAATGGAAAAGATTATTACAACCTACGATGACCCTTTAAATGATAAGTATAAAATAACAACTAGAGTAGGAAAGTATGAAGATACTATTATAGATATAAATGTAGATTCTTCTACTCCAATTATTAATGTAAAGGTACCATTAATATTCGATATATTAGCTATCCCCAGTGGAATAGATTATATAGAAGATTTAGATAAACAAAAGCTACTTATTTCCTCAATAGAAAAAACTCTAAATAAAAAAACAAAGAAATTAATTAAAATGACCCAAGAGAAATTTAATGGAGAACCCTTTGGCTGGTCAATAGAAGTTAGAAAGAAATTTAGTACTTGGGATGAATATACAAAATATAATTGGATGAAAAATTATCCTCAGGCTGACATTACAGTCAATTATGACATAATATTAAGGGGAATAGGAAAAGAATTATCCCCAGCAAATATTGATAAAATAAAGGATTGATAATATGTTGCAATGGTTATTTATGATAATACCGTTATATATAACATACTATACGTTAATATATGCTAAAATGATTTGGTTAAAAGAAAAAAATAAAACAGCATCGATTGTTATAATAATTTTAGCCATTAGTATTACTGTACTTCCCGTATGGTTGAAGTTACAATGATAATGAAAAGTAGCAGGAGGATTGGTAGTTCCCCTGCTACTAATTCACATTATTATACCGGGGAATGAATTCCCCTCTACATGATCAAAATTTATTTTACGAACAAAGTGAGTAAAATCACCTTTAACTGTCAATTATCAATTGTCAACTGTCAATTTTTCCAAGTTTAATTTGTTTCAAACTTCTTAATCGTATCTTCTAACTCCTTAGATAATTCTTTAAGCCCAGACATTGTTGTGCCTATATTTTTTATTTGCTCAAATTGACTATCAGTTAAATCGCTTACTTGTTGGGCACTGGCTGCTGTTTCTTCCCCTGTGGCTGAAATACTTTCTATCATTGATAATGTAGAGTCAGAATTATCTGCTATTCTACTTATCTTTTCTGTAACAACCTCTATATTATCCACCATTTCTTTAGTTAATTTCTCTATATTATTAAATGTTCTTTCCGTACTACCTACTATCTTACTTTGTTTATCAAGTACCCTATTTGTATCATCTACATTCTGCACTATATCATCTATCTCTTCTTGAACTTTTCCTATTACTTCTGATATGGCATCGGTTTGCTCAGAAGTCTGTTGAGACAGCTTTCTTATCTCCTCAGCAACAACTGAAAAGCCCTTACCATATTCTCCAGCCCTAGCCGATTCTATGGCGGCATTTAATGCTAACATATTAGTTTGTTCTGAAATAGACCTTATAACCTCTGTAACATCGGTTATCTTCAAAGATTGTTCCTTTAATAAATGTACATTTTTAGATACCATACTAAAGTTATTTTCAGTTTCATTAGATTTTTCCGATAGTGCCTTTGTTATATTAGAACTCTTTTTAATATGCTTAGTTAGATTATCGGTTATCTCTTTCATTCTCTTAGCCGATTCATTTGTATCTATAGTAGAATCTGATATGTCCTTTACTGACATGGTTCCTCCTTCTATTTCTTGGGCCAATGAATTACTTGCAGATGCTATTTCTTCTATAGATTGAGCAACTCTATCAGAATTTGCAACTGTTTCATTAACCCCATTGGTTACACTATATATTGAATCATCTAATTTTTTAGCACTTTTCTTTACTCTATTAGTTAAAGTTCTTAGACTATCCACCATTGAATTAAACCCTCTAGCCATTATACTTATTTCATCCTTTGTATTAACCTCAATATGGTCTATATCTAAATTACCCTGTTCTACCTCTTCCATTGCATTAGATATCTTGCTAATTGATTTTGTGTATTTTTTAGAAATATAATAAACAACTATTGATGATATTATTAATATAGCTAGTCCTACTCCTCCTAGAATCAATAATCCATTATCCCTAGCAGCAGTAAAGTCTCTATATTCCCCACTTAACACTATAAACATATCCCAAGGTTCATAATATGTATAGTAAGAAAACTTCTCTTCTCCATTCCACTTATAATCTGTTTGCCTTACTTTTACACTTCCATAACTATTATTTTCAAAATATTCTTTATCTGATATTATATCTTGTACAAATTTTTCATCTCCCATATTCTGTCCTATCAATTCATCATTTGGATGAAATATAACTTGTCCTTCTGTTCCTAGGGCATATCCATATCCATTATCTCCTACAATCCTAGATATAATATATTTGGCAAATGCCTCTCTCCCCTGTTCACTAGTTGTAGAATTATCTTTTAAGCCCTGGGCCACATCCCAAGCACAAACTACTCTTTGATTCAATTGTTGAGATAATATATCATTTGACTCACCTACTATTGTTGTATAGCTAGGTATAGCAACACTTAATAAAGTAATTAGTATTATTACTATAAAAAATATTGTTATTTTACTACTTAGTTTACTTATATGCTTCATATACTTGTCTCCTTTCTACTTATTAATCTAACAACCTACTATTTACCCTCAAAATTATGTATATAAACATAGCAAAATTTAGTTTTTATTGTATATATAGTATCTTTTTTTGAAATAATAAAGTAAACGGTAAGCTGGGGGATTACGAATCCCCCAGCAACTATATATTAGAACTTCTAAATCCTAAGCAACTATATGCTAGAATTTCTAAATCCTAAGCAACTATATGTTAGAATTTCTAAATCCTAAACAGCTATATATTAAAACTCAAAATTCATTAATGACCAAAAAGGAGGTTTTTTTATGTCCGATAAAGATATTAAAAATTCTTATAAAAAAAGTGCTGAAAGAATGAGGGGGGATAATAAAACTTTAGGGTCACAACTTAAATCAGAGGATTTTAATGACCCTGAGTTACATAAAGATTTACATGAATCTGTAGACTTTGATTATAACAGTATAGATAAGTCCCCTTCTATGGAAGAAGTCCATAAATGGCAAAGAGAGCATATAAAAAAAGATGACCAATCTAAGGATGGCTATCCCTTAAATATTATTATAGACCCTGCCATGCGGGAAATGTATCAAGCCGTTAATAAAGAGGGTATGACAAATGTTTTCGATAGATTCTCAGAACAACAACCTATTCAATGTAAATTTTGTGTTGAAGGATTATCATGTCAGTTATGTGCCAATGGTCCCTGTAGAATAAGTCCTAAAACCCCTAGGGGAGTTTGTGGTGTAGATGCCCATACTATGGTTGCACGAAATTTTGTATATAGACATGTTACAATAGGAACATCTGCTAATATATTCCATGCCCATCAGGCTGCAAGGACATTAAAAGCAGCTGGAGAGCACCCTGAAAGTGGCTTAAAAATAAGGGATCCGGAAAAATTAAAAAAATATGCCGATATGGCAGGTCTTGATGCTAATAAACCTATAAACCAATTAGCAATAGATTTTGCAGATTGGGTAATGAATGATATTCATAGCCCATATCACATAGAATCAAAGGCGGTAGAAGCCTTCGCTCCTACTAAACGTAAAGAATTATGGAGGAAATTAGGATTATTCCCCGGTGGAGGATATAGTGAAGTAGCCTATGCCCAAACGAGTTGTATGACTAACTTTAGATCAGACCCCGTTGAGTTTTTGTTAAATAGTGTACGTCAAGGTGTGGCAAATGAGTATCAAGGTTTATTCCTTTTAGACATAATTCAAGAAATATTAATGGGAACCCAAGAAATATCTATGAAACAACAAAATATGGGACTTCTTAAGGAAAATATGATTAATATAATTACAAACGGTCATATGCCCCTACTTGCCCATGTTGCTATAGATTTGGCATCCAGTGATGAATGGCAACAAAAGGCTAAAGAAGCAGGAGCAGATGGAATGCAAATCCTTGGTCATGTTTGTGAAGGTCAACAACTAATAAACTATGAAGGCACCCATGACCAGAAAAGTTATGGAGGTCAAGAAGGAGAATGGCTATCCCAAGAATATTTATTAGCAACTGGTGTAGTAGATTTATTTATGTTTGATTATAACTGTACTGTACCTACTATGCCCCTATATGCCAAAAAGTTTGGTACAAAGTTATTGAGTACCCACCCTGTTATTAAACTCCAAGGAACAGAAACACTAGACTTTGTTCCAGAAAAGATGGCAGAACAAGCTAAAAAAGCCTTGGATAAAGCTATAGAATCCTTTAAAAAGCGTAAAGAAAAAAATAAAAAAACCTATATTCCTCCCCATATTTCCGATGCTATGGTTGGTTTTAGTACAGAATCTGTAAAAAAAGCTTTAGGTGGCAGTTTTGATCCCCTTATTGAGCAAATAGCAAATGGTAATATTAGAGGTATAGCAACTATCGTAGGCTGTACTACTGCAAGATATGGTCAAGGTGGTAGCAATATCTTTAAAATAACTAAAGGTTTGATAGAAAATAATATATTGGTACTATCTGGAGGATGTACTTCAGCAGTAATGGAATATACTGGACTAACTAATCCTAAGGCTGCCGATGAAGCGGGAGAAGGACTAAAAGCTGTGTGTAAACAGCTTGGTATCCCACCTGTACTTACTTATGGTGCCTGCGTTGATATAGGTAAAATGACCCACACAGCAAAGGAATTGGCTGATGCCCTTAATGTTGATACAAACAAGTTACCATTAGTTATAGGTGCTCCAGAATATCTAGAACAAAAAGCTGTGGCGGATGCCTGCACCGCTGTTGCCCTTGGATGGCTTGTTCATGTAGCCCCCGTTCCTTCAATAACAGGTAGTGACCTAGTGGTTAAAACATTAACCGAAACCACAGAGACTTTAGGACTTGGAAAAGTAGTAGTAGAAATGGATGCAGAAAAAACCATAGAAATATATAAAGATCATATTGAGAAAAAACGTAAAGAATTGGGACTTCAATAGAGGAGAGTTGAGAATTGATAGAGGAGAGATAAAAGCTATGTCCTAGGACATAGCTTTCTGCTTTTTTAGTTGTTGGGGATTCGTAATCCTCCAACTGGGTTTTGCTTTTCATTTGTAATTTATAATTTAAAATTTATAATTTGTAATTTGTAATTCAAAGAATACTAAAAAATCATGTCTATAGACATGATTTTTTAGTATTCTTTGTAGTATTCTTCTAATGTTAAATTATTTTCATATATATCTTTAGCTACTTCTTTTCCCACATATCTTATATGCCATGGTTCATATTGATACCCCGTGATACCTTCTTTTCCTTTAGGATATCTAATTATAAAACCAAATCTATGGGCATTTTCTTTTAACCATTTACCTTCTACTACTTGTCCAAAATCTTCAGTTAGATTAAAACCAACACTTTGACTTGTTACATCCATAGCTAATCCAGTTTGATGTTCACTCTGTCCTGGCTTAGCACTAAATTTATTTGCAGCCTCTTCTCCATGTTGTTTGGTATAATAGTTAAATAGATTTTTTTGTCTATCATAGGAACGGTATCCCGATGTAGCAAACAAATGAATTGTTTCTTTATTAGCAGCATCAAATAGTTTTTCTAAAGCCTTTGCCGCCACTTCCCTCATTTGCTTTTTAGGGAGGTTTTCTTCAAATGGAAACCTAACATTTGGTATAATTAAATCCTTTGGAATATAATCAGATGATAATTCCCTTTCTTTATTGGCCAAAACTAGTACATCGTTGGGATCTTTTATAATCTTGTTTCCATTATTATCTATTTCCACTGTGTCTTTTAAAGATATTTTTTCCTCTTTCTTATCTTTATTATCACTATTGATACCTTTATTTCCAACTTTATCAATATCATCTTTTGGCTTGTCCAATTTATTATCAACTATATCAGAGACTTCATTGCTCTCTTCACTAGATACCTCTTGTGTTTTATCCTCAGAAACAACTCTATAGAAAGGTAAAGCAACCACTAAGACTATTCCACCTATTACTACAAACCTTCTTATAATTTTCCTTCTTTTTCTCCTTTTATATCTAGCATTTCTGTCATTATTCATTAACTTCACTCCCATAGTGACTATATTCTACAATATATACATTATAACACGATAACCCCCATTTTTAAAAGGAAAGAAACCTAGATATAAAGAATGAATAATAAAGAATAAAGAATAGATATGGTTATTTTACTCACTTCGTTCGTAAAATTTAATTATATAGGTTGGGGGATTGCGAATACCCCAACAACGAAATAGTACCTTCGACTTTGGTTGAAGGTACTATTATCCAATCAAAAAACAAAGTGGCCTCTGGCCACTTTGCACCTTATCTATTCTCTATTCTTTATTTATAGTTCTTTGTTCTCTATTCTTTTTTTCTTCAAGGTTTGTATTATCTTTTATATTATCATCAAACTTATCTACATAGAGTTTTCCATTTTCATCGATTGATGCATACATGACTTCTTCTATTCTTTTTACATTAAAACATTTTAATTGATTAATCAGTTCTTTACCTGTTAATTCTCTCTTCTCTAAATTCTGATAAATAATCTGTCCTCCAATAATTATCTCTGTTGATATCGAAGCCTGTTCCTTAGGGACTATCCCTATATCCCCTAAGGTTACTTCCCTTTTAGTCTCAGATTTTATTACACTTAATTTGCCATTTTTTTCAAGGATTCCATATTCCACATCTGAAGGTGAAAAGCAATCTTTTTCCCTTAACAGTTCATTAAATTCATCTATGCTATACTTCGCCCTCTTTAAATTAGCCTCCAATATCTTTCCATGTTGTATTACCAAAATAGGTTCTCCCGATATAATTTTTCTAAACTTTCTATTCTTAATTGATATGTAGGAAACAAGACCTGTTAAAACTCCAAATAATATTAAACCAATTAAGTGTTGATAGGTATGTTGATCTAAATCTGTAGCTAAAGTGGCCGCTATAGAGCCAAAGGTTATTCCATTTATATACTCATGTAGGGATAGCTGGGAAATCTGCTGTCTTCCTAAAAGTCTAGTAATAATAAGTATAGTAAAAAAGGCTAAAAAGGTTTGAAGTATTATTTCTAAAAATTTCATAATATATTAGTCACCTTATCCTTAATTTAATTGGCAGTTGACAATGGACAATTAAGGTAATTTTATTCACTTTGTTCATAAAATATTATATTACAAATCAGTTTTGGCTGATTTGTCCTCTACTGTCTACTGTCAATTATCCATTATAAATTGTATAATGCATCTTGTACTCTGTACCAACAAAGAAACACCGAAGGTGACTTTGTTATGTATATATTATTTTGCTACTTTTTAGAAATAATATACTTAATTATCTTTACATATCCAATACTTCTCTGATAACTTTACTTACTATATCATATTCAAATCCCTTATAAGCCAAATGTCTTCCTAGTTTTTGATAAACTTTTCTTTTATCAGTATCTTTTATTTTTTTTAATTTTTTCTTTGCCAAATATAAGGCATTTTCATATTCTTCTTCACTATCCAGTTCATCTTCTAAAGCATTATCTATTAAATCTTTATCTATCTTTTTCTTATATAAGTCTTGTTGTATTCTTTTTCTTCCGTATTTTTTAAACTTTTTCTTATCCCGTACTATGCTTTTTGCCATCTCATTATCATTTATCATCTTGTATTCCTTTAGCTTAGATATAACCCTATCAATAGTCTCCTCACTAAATTCCCTTTTAAATAGTTTATATCTAAGTTGCTTTTCACTTTGCATTGCCCTATTAAGTATACTATAAGCCTTGTTCTTAGCCTTTATGTAACTTTCTTCATCTACATCAGTATCTTTTCTAATATTAAGTTTATATATTATTTCTTTAAAGGTACCAATAAAAAATTCCCCATCTAAATATATATTAACCCTATTTTCGTTTTTCTTTTGTACTTCTATCTTAGTTACTTTAGCCATAAAAACCATCCTTAAAATCTATTTATAATCCTTCTATAAAGCTCCATACATATTGAAATAAATTAGTATAATTGTATAAATAATAAACTATAGCAGCTAATACCCCTACTTTAATAGCCAATACCAATGCTTCCTTCGCCAATTTTAATATTAATACAACAGCAATTATAACTATCACAATATCTAACGGTCCACCAACAATAGTAAAAGGCATAATAATTACTCCCCTCAACAAAATTTATCTATTATTATTATATTATATTATTAGCATAATGGGAAATATATAACCCCTTTTAGTCTAAGTCTAAGGTTAAGTCCAAGTAAATCAGAAAAGAATTTTGCCTATGGCAAAATTCTTTTACTAAGACTAAGACTTAAACTTATGCTTCAATTTAAACTCTATATAACTTTTTCCTTTTCTTCTTTAAACTGATTAGTATAAAGTCTATAATAGTATCCTTTGTTCTTTAATAATTCTTCATGTTTTCCTTCTTCTATTATTTTACCTTTTTTAAGAACTAATATACGATCAGCTGATACTATTGTCGATAATCTATGGGCTATAATAAAGCTGGTTCGTCCTTCTAGTACAGTGTCTATTGCCTCTTGAATTTTCCCTTCAGTTTCTGTATCTATTGAAGATGTAGCTTCATCTAGTACAAAAATAGATGGGTCTGATATTATAGCTCTTGCGAAGGAAATAAGTTGTTTTTCTCCTGTTGATAACCTACCTCCCCCTTCTCCAACTTCAGTATCATATCCATTTTCTAAATTTGAAATAAATTCGTGGGCATTAACCAATTTTGCTGCTCTTATTATATCTATTTCATTAGCATCTAAACTACCATATTCTATATTTTCCCTTATGGGGCCACTAAATAAGTGGGGACTTTGAAGAACATATCCAAGATTAGCATGGAGCCATCCCAATGAACGTTCTCTATAGTCTACTCCATCGATCAATATACGACCCTCTGTGGGCTCATAAAATCTACATGCTAGATTAACTATGGTACTTTTACCAGATCCAGTTTCACCCACTAAGGCTATTGTTTCCCCTGCTCTAATCTCTAAATTGAAGTTTTCTAAAACCTTCTCTCCACCTTTATATTCAAATGTAACATTTTCAAATTTAATATCTCCATTAATCTTAGGCCAATTTTCCCTTTTATGATTAAATACATCTCCATATATCCCAATAACCTCCTTAGTATCGGTTATTTCTGGTTCTGTTTCTATAAGAGATACCACTCTCTCTGCCGAGGCTTGAGCCGCTTGAAGTTCAGCAAGTATTCTCGCCAATTCCCTAACTGGCTCGAAAAATTGAGTTGTATAGTTTATAAATAAAACCAACGTACCATAACTAATGGTTTTTATTATTACACTATTTCCACCAAACCATAATGCCAATCCAGTCCCTATACTTCCGAGGGTTAATGCTATAGGTAGAAACAGTGATGAGAATACCGCAGCTCTAACAGATGATCTTCTCATTTTAGATGTTACTGATTGAAACTCATTTAAGTTCTCTTCTTCCCTTACCAGTGTTTTAGTAGTTTTAGCTCCACTTATACCTTCATTAAAGGAACCTGTTATCTGGGAATTTGTTTTTCTAACTTGTCTATAGGCTTTTAATATCTTTTTCTGGAAATATATACTTATAACCACCAAAACAGGTACCACCGATAGTGAGATCAATGCCAATTTAGGACTTTGATAAAACATTATTGCTGCTATCCCTATCATCATTGTAACTCCCCAAACCGAGTCCACTAGTCCCCATGATAAAATTTCACCTAATCGTCTTGTATCCGATGTCAGTCTAGCCATCATCCAACCTATTGGAGTCTTATCATAATATGAAAATGATAACTCCTGTAGCTTTTTAAATCCCTTTTTTCTAATATCATAGGGAAGTCCTGTTTCAACTTTTCCTGCCAGTGATATTAGTAAAAATACATTTACCGCTTGCACAACTATTAATACTACATAGATTAAAGCAAATTTCTTTAATCCAGTTATATCACCTGGAACAACAAAATTATCTATGGCATACTTAGTCATATATGGAAATAGTACGTCTATTCCCGCAACCCCTATCATTACAAATCCCAGGGCTATTAACTGCTTTCTATAGGGCTTTAGATACTTGATTAACTTTTTCCAAAGTCCAAAATCAATTTTTTTTGTATATTCTTTTTCTTTATATGCACTCAAGATGTCATCTCCCTTCCTTTAGACTATCTTATCCACTTCTTCTTCTAACGCATTTTGAATAGTCCAAACCCTTTTATATAAACCTTCTTTCGTTATTAACTCTTCGTGGGTTCCTTGCTGAACAAGTCTACCCTTATCCAATACAATTATCATATCTGCCTCTGATAGTGTTGATACACGATGGGATATAATAAAAGTAGTTACATTTTTATTTCTTTCCTTTAATGCTTTTCTTATTGCTGTATCTGTCTCTGTGTCTACTGCACTTAACGAGTCATCAAACACCAATATAGGATGGTCATTAACAAGAGTTCTAGCTATTGCAAGCCTTTGTTTTTGTCCTCCTGAAAGGGTAACTCCCTTTTCTCCCACTGCTGTATCATATCCCTTTTCAAAATCAACTATAACATCATGAACAGCTGCTATTCTAGCTGCTTCAAATACTTCTGCTTCCTTTACATTCTTCTTGGCTAGACCTATATTCTCTTTTATATTTTTAGAAAATAGGAACGGCTCTTGAAGAACTAATCCCACATTCTTACGTATCCACTTTTTATTAATGTCCCTTAGTTCTATTCCGTCAATCTTAATAGAACCCCTATTATAATCGTATAGCCTTGATAATAGGTGTACCAATGAAGATTTTCCTGAACCAGTTTGACCCATTATTGCAACTGTCTGTCCCTTCTTAACATCAAATGATATATTCTTTAATATGGGTTTATTTTCTTCATATTCAAAGTACACGTTTTTGAAGGAAATATCACCTTTTATATTTGGCTTTTTCTCCTCTTTTCTAGCTTCTTCTATAGATGTATCTAATATTTCACTAATACGCTCTAATGAAACTAGAGATTTACCCATATCTGATAATATTCTTCCCAATTGTCTAACAGGCCACAATAACATACCTTCATAGGATGTAAATAACACCAGTGTTCCAAGGGTTATAACCCCTGTAGATGCCCAATATGAGCCTACAACTAATACAGCTCCTATTTGTAATAGACATAAAAGGTCAGATAGTGACCAATAAAAAGCAAAATTTCTTATAACATTATAGACCAAGTCCCTATATTCAGAACTTTTATCTTCAAACTTATCTACCTCATATCTCTCCCTTGCAAAGGCCCTTACTACCCTCATGGCTGTTAAATTCTCTTGAAGTACAGTGGACATCTTCCCTTCAGCTTCATCAGCCAATTTAAATGAAGTTGTAATTTTATTGAAAAATATCACTGCAAAAACAAATATAATCGGTGTAAATGATATTGCTATAAATGCCAGCTTAACATTTAGTGAAAATATTATAGCCGATACTAACCCTATCATAAATATAGCTCTACCAATCTCAACAAATTGAATAGCTAAAAATCTCCTTATAGTATCTACATCTGACGTACAACGTTGAATTAAATCTCCAGTTTCCGCCTTTACATGATAATCATATGGAAGATGCTGTAGATGGTCATACAACTTTTCCCTCATATTTTTAGCTATTGACTCTGAAGCGACCGCTGACCATTTTCCCTTTAAAAACAAAAATATTCCTCTTAATATAGTTAACCCCACTAATGCAATGGTACATAACCATAATTTATCCATTAAAGACTCTTTACCACCTAAGTAAGTTATAATATCAAGTCCCCAATCAGGCAAATCAAAGGGTTTATCTCCTATAATAGAATCTATTGTAGTTCTTATCACTATAGGAATTAATATTGTAAAAAGTGTTGCAAGCCCAATGCTTAAAACAGCTCCTACATATATTAATCTATTTCCCTTCATAAAGTCCCATAATAATCTAATCTTCTTCAATGACATTACCTCCTTATTAGTCCCAATTACAAACAATAAATTTTAAACTAACCAGAATCCTCCCAATATTCGTAATTTTTCTTCAGTAACATTAACTTTTTAAATAATTTAACCATAATACTCCTCCTTTTAAATATAATAAAGAGCCATAGGCATACACCCATGGCTCCATAAAACATAAAATATGTATAAATCTATACTTACACATAAAAAGCCATAGGTAATAATACACATTACCTATGGCATATACACATAATAATACTACCAAAATTAAAGTTTTGTCACAGGTCGTGTATCTAAAATTTTATTGTTATAAAAGTTATTAAACATCACTTCATTAAAAATAAATAAAGTTTTCACAGCCACGACCTCCTTCTTGGTATTTTATTCTTCCTTAATAGTATATTGGAAATATAAATTTTTTGCAACTTTTTTTTCATTTTGTAATGATACTGTAATATTTGTTATACTATTAACTTAATATTATTTTCTATCCTTTCCATTATCTTTATCCTTCTTTTCTTTATCAGCACTGCTTTCCTCTATTGATTTTTCTTGCTCCTTTTTTTCTTCTAGAAGAACTGGTTTTTATAACTAGAGATATGAGAACCGCTCTTTATAGTGGAGTTGAAGGTGTAGGAATAAGATTGTTTGATATAGGTATAAA
>NZ_JBAKFX010000012.1:0-81592 GCF_037577855.1 Dethiothermospora halolimnae
ATCCTTTTACGTGGTTTTTCGCAAATTCTATTGTAAAAGGATGCTTTTATTTTGTAAAGATTTATTTCAAAATTTCCAGTAAAAATAGGAATTTATTGATTTCTACCTTATCTTAATCTAATCTTGTGAATCCAAGGGCTATCGCCCATTAAAATTTTTGAGATGCGAAACTTCTGATATCTACACACTACACTTCAAAATTAACATTTATTTCATGGGTTAATGAAATACTATCTTTTTTTACACTACATACTAGGGCCTTTATAATGACTCCTTCATTATAAGCCTTTACTAGTGCCTGGGAAAATTCTTTATCCATGTCCCAGTTAGGCATAAAAGTATTAGCATCCTGTCTCTGTATAACAAATATAACACCTGTATTTATTCCTTTTCTATTTGCATGTATTAATTCATTAATATGTTTTGTTCCCCTCTTTGTTGGGGCATCGGGAAACTTGGCAACACCATTTTCTACTAAAGTTACACACTTTGCCTCAATAAGTGTATTCCCATTTTTTCCTATAAGTCCAATGTCAATTCTACTGTTTCCATATGTAACCTCTTTTTTAACTATATCATAATTTCCCCAAAATTTTAAGTCCCTTTCTTTAAAACCTTGATAAAGAAGATAATTGGGTAACTTAGAATCTATGGAAACTAATATGTTATTATGATATACCATAAGAAGGTCATACTTAGTTTTTCTCTTTATATCGTCAACAAGTCTAACAAGTACTTTTACTCCCTTTACTAGTAACTCTTTCATTCTACCTGTATTGGGAACGTGACTAATTTCTATTTTACCATTGACTTCAATTTCAGCCACAAATCTATTAATCCTTTTTACAAAATAGGCTTCTAGTATATGTCCTTTTATGTCCATAAATTATCACTCCACAGATTAGATACCCAATTTATTAATAAATTATCAAATAATTTCTTCAGCTATTGCCTCATATGCTGCAACTACATCATCAAACTCCGATTGGTCCTCAATATTAACAAGTATTGGTTCTCCATTGTCATCTGATTCAATCCTTAGGATATATGCTTCTTCATCATTTTCATCTACTGGAAATAATACAGCATAGTCCCTATCGTCTACTTCAAATGTAGCCATAACTTCAAACTCCTGCTCTTTTCCATTTTCATCTATCAATAATATTATATCTTCATTTTTAGCCATAACTTACCACTCCTAATCGATTTTTTCTAAATAAGACTGCAATATATATGTTGCAGCCACTTTGTCTACAACCTGTTTTCTTTTTTTTCTACTCATATCGGCATCTATCAATGCCCTTTGGGCTGAAACTGTTGTCAACCTTTCATCTTGTAGATTAATTTCTAACTTAAAAGCTTCTTTTAACTGATCAACAAACTTTAATACTTTTTCTCCCTGGGGACCTATTGTGTTATTCATATTTTTCGGTAACCCCACTACTATAGTATTAACTTCATAACTATTTATTATCTCTTCTAATTGTTCTAAATCGTATTTTAATCCCTTACGTCTTATTGTAGTTATTCCTTGAGCTGTTAATCCTAAGGGATCACTGATAGCCACTCCTATTGTTTTATCTCCTACATCTAAACCCATAATTCTTTCCATAGTTACCTCCATTTAAATTACCTTTATACAAAATTCTGGACAACTTTTAGCACAATAACCACAAAAAACACATTTATCATATACTGGCTTGGCCTTATTGCCTAGTATTTGTATGCCTCCGTGGTTACAAACATCAACACATTGACCACAACCTATGCACCAATCAGCTATATGTAGTGATCTTTTTTTAGTTCCTATACGCTTTTTAATATTATCTGGTATTTTTCCTGTATTTATTAAACTTATATTACCATCTATTTCATCAAAGGATTGCATACCTATAGCTATGGAATGAATATATGGTATATCCCTTACAAAATTAAAGGCTTCTTCTACACTATTTATAAGGTGTCCTCCCCCTAAAGGTTTCATACCATATATCCCCTTGCCTTTATTATATGCTACTTTAATAGCCTCTAACATTTCATTTATATTTCCATCCTGTATTCCCAGTCCAGACTTATTTACTATTGGATGAATAATTTCAATTTCATTATATTTATTAGCAGCCTCTACTCCTTCTATTTTATGAGTAGATATTCCCAATGCTCTTATTATTCCCTTTTCCTTAGCTTTTAAAAAATATTCTATCGCTTCATAATGACCTTTTATTGTATGTTGACTTTCCTGTTCATGTAATAGAAATATATCTATATAATCAGTATCTAACTCTGTTAGCGCTTTCTCTAAACTTTTCTTTGCTGTTTCTTCTGAATAGGAATAGGATTTTGTAGCTATAACAAACTCTTTTCTTTTTATTTCCCTAAGAGCATGATTAATATGTATATAATTATTATAAAGTTCGGCGGTATCTATAAAGTTAATCCCTTTATCAAAGGCATACTTAATTAATTTGGCCCCGTCAATTGGGGATAAATTTGCTTGCAATGGACTTAAGGTCAAAGATCCAAAACATAACCTAGAGACTTCAATACCTGTATTTCCCATTATTTCAGTTTTCAATGTATCACATCCTTAGCTAAATGACTCTATTTCTATCACACATTATAACATATATTATGCTAGTTGTTATAAAAACATTTGCTATAGATGATAAAACAATTCCAGAGTCATTAACCAATAGTCCTACTAAACTCCCTAGCACACCACTTATTAATCCTATTGCTAAATATTTTTTTACCATTAATAACTTTTTAATTTTATCTTTAAATACAAATAATAATGTTGACATAGTTAAAATCAAAAAATATAAGGTATTAGACCACATAGATACCTTTATAAGTCTTATGTTCACTTTCATTTTTCTAATCATTATATTTATAATGTAAAAAATGCCTTTTTCTTTAATCATCAATATGGTTCTCCCTAAATGGGAAGGACTATTATTGTTTATATATATATCAACAACAACCATTAAATTTAAAATAATAAATACTATTGCTACTCCAAGTATTATTTTTTTTCCACTTATTTTAATATTTAAAGCTTTAATAGTAAATATCAATCCACAGAAGGTAATAGAAATGGTCCCACCAAGATTTGCCCCTAATCTGGGGCTTGCAACTATAACTACTGTTATGAATAATAATATTAATGAATATATAACTCTATTTAACTTATCTATAAGAATACCACATACTAAGGGCAATGTCCCCAATAATACACCTACAAGTTCATTTCCAATTCCAAAATATCTAGCTCCAATTATGGGATCATAACCCAATACAGAAAACTTTATCATATCCCCTGATAATATTATATCTAAAATTATTAATAACAAACTAATAGATAGAGTTAATAATAGTTGCTCTTTTATCTTTAAAATATGTAAAAGGACTAAATATCCAAAAAGGATTAATAAAGTATATATAATAAAGTAAAACTTGTTAGGTACCTCTAGTAACCCATTAACTAATAATATACTGGGCAAAGATAATATAACTAATAAAAACATTTTATAGTATTTTATCATTTTATTTTTATATAATTTCTTATTAACTAAAATTATAATACCTATTGTAATAAAAATCATAACTAGCATAGTATAACCTCTTAAAATTTTTCCCCTTAGATTTGAAACTATGTTAGTTCTGGCATTTAACTTTTTTATATATTGAAGATTATTAACTTTATCAACATCATAAATACTCCGTCCAACAAAATGTTTATCAGATGCTCTCAAATATCCAGTTATAGTAGGTCCAATATCCATATTGGAAACTAAGCCTTCCCGTCTTGTAGTACTAGATGTCAAAATCCCCCTATCTATTTTATCGCCGAAAATAATTAATGGGGACAATTTACTAACATCTATTTCACTACTGGGTCTATTGGGACTTACTATGAAAACCAATGAGTTACTTTTATCAATTTTTTTTATAAAATTCCCTATAAAATTATCAATATCATTAATTATTTTTTTACGATATTCTAGAAACTCTTTAGTTGTTAACCTCTTACTATATGTATGTAACCTATTTAAATCACCACTTTCAATAACTGAAAGTGACACCTTATTTTTATATTTTTCAATTTCAGAAAGTAACTTATTATAATTTGTTTTTAACTTATAAGGATAATTAAAATTATTTTCTAAAATATTATCGATTTCTCCATAATCTATAAATCCATTTTCATCCATTGCAATTAAGCAATTAGTTCTAACAATAAGGTCAGCAGTATCTGAATTACCAAATACTGCTGTTTTATATCCACTATCATGAAGATTTTTACCTAAAGCACCTATAAAAGAGGTGTAATCAGACTTATTATTTAATAGTATTAACTTGTTAAACTTTATATTTACTATATTTCCCTCTATATCATCCAAATTCTTATTATTAAGCTCAATAAACTTCATAGTATCATCATTTACCAGTGATTTATTTGAAGTGTTTATAGTAATATAACCATCTTTTTTATCATATCCTAGCACACCTCTAGTATTCATTAGTCCTATAGAACCCTTGTTTATAATTTTTTTTAGATTATTCATGTAATCTATATCCTTTAGACTAAGACCATTGGCAATTATCATATATACTTTTTTATCTTTTAAAGCATCACTAGCAAATCCTTTTGAACCTATAAAGGGAAATAATAACATAAATAGTATCATTACTATTATACTTCGTTTAACAAGTTTCAACTATACCTCTCCTATTCTTGTGTTTTTAAATAATTTTTTAGTAATTCTTCTAATAGCTCATCTCTTTCTAGCTTTCTAATCAAGCTTCTAGCATTATTATAGCTTGTTATATATGTAGGGTCCCCTGATAGTATATATCCTATCATTTGATTAATGGGGTTATACCCCTTTTCCTCTAAAGATTTGTAAACATTAAATATTATTTCCTTAGCCTCATTTACATTTTCTTTCTCCACTTTAAACTTCATAGTTTCATTTGAAACACCAGACATTAAAATACCCCCTATTATATTAAATATTAATTGATTGGGGGATTATAGCTCCCCCAACAACTTATTTTATTTGAGATTTAATCAAACCATCTACTTTTGAAAGTGCCTCTTCTATCTTTGATGGATCTTTACCTCCTGCTTGGGCCATATCTGGTCGGCCGCCGCCACCACCACCAGTTATCTTAGCCACTTCTCTTATTATATTTCCT
The DNA here is from genome assembly GCF_037577855.1 of Dethiothermospora halolimnae. NCBI lineage: Bacteria > Bacillati > Bacillota > Tissierellia > Tissierellales > Thermohalobacteraceae > Dethiothermospora > Dethiothermospora halolimnae. The sequence continues at coordinate 5,203 of NZ_JBAKFX010000012.1, forward strand.
GCATGGATACCTTTAGTAACTAAGTCCTTTGTTGCCATAGTTACAAAGTTTACTTTATTTCCGTTTTGGGTACCCAAAACAATTAATACAGAATCCATGGCATCCTTTAACTTATCACCCAACTGTCTTAATCCATTTACATCAATTCCATCAACTTTTTTTGATATAACATTTACACCCTCTACTACGTACTTCTCTTTTATTATATCATCTAATTTCGATGATGCTAATTTTGATTTTAATTTTTCTATATCTTTTTGTAGTTTTTTATTATCATCACTTAAAGATTTAACTTTATCAACCACATCTTTTTTATTAGACTTTAAGGTATCCGAAATATTCTCAATCTGCTTTTCCATATTTAACATATGCTTATATACTTCTCCTCCAGTTATAGCTTCGATTCTTCTAACCCCTGAAGCGATTCCAGACTCACTTACTATTTTAAATAAGCCAATATTACTTGAATTTGGTACATGGGTACCCCCACAAAGTTCCTTACTATAATCTCCTATTTTTACTACCCTTACATTATCTCCGTATTTTTCATCAAATAATGCAGTAGCACCTATTTTTTTAGCCTCATCTATATTTGTTTCTATAGTCTCAACTTTAAGTCCCAATAAAATCATATCATTTACTCTTTTTTCTACTTTTTTTATTTCATCCTTTGTTAGCCCTTCAAAATGAGTAAAGTCAAACCTTAATTTGTCGGGTAAGACAAGGGACCCTGCCTGATTAACATGTTCTCCTACTATCTCCTTTAAAGCTTTATGGATTAGATGGGTAGCTGAGTGATTTCTAGCAATAGCCATCCTTTTATTATCATTTACTATAGCATTAACTTTTTCCCCTATTTTAATACTACCTTCCAAGACCTTTATAAAGTGAAGTATTATATTATTACCGGTTTTCTTAGTATCAAGAACTTCTCCTTTGAAACTTTCATTATTTATCGTTCCAGTATCTCCAACTTGCCCTCCACTTTCACCATAAAATGGAGTCTTATCTAATATTACTATTCCCTCATCACCTTCATATATTTCATCTACTTTATTATCATTTTTGATTATAGTCAAAACTTTAGAGTTTACTTCTAATGTATTATATCCCCTAAACTCTACTTTTTCATTAATATGGATATCTAAAATACTATCCTTATTCCATGCACTATTATCTCCCTCTTGTCTTGCCCTTCTAGCCCTTTGCCTTTGCTTTTCCATTTCGTTATTAAATTCCTCTTCATTAACATCTAGCTGTTGCTCTTTTATTATCTCCTTAGTTAAATCAAGGGGAAAACCATAGGTGTCATAAAGTTTAAATGCCTTAACTCCCGATAAAACTTTACTGTCATTTTTTTTCATATCTTCAATATATTCATCTAATATATTAATACCTTGATCTATAGTTTCTTGGAATTTCTCCTCTTCTACCTTTATAACTTTCTTTATTTGTTTCTTTCGTTCTTCTATTTCAGGATACACTTCTTTCCACAGCTCTATTACTTTTTCAGATAATTTATTTAAAAAGTGTCCCTTTACCCCTAACAATTTACCATGCCTAGCTGCTCTTCTAATAAGTCTTCTAAGTACATATCCTCTACCTTCGTTGCTAGGTATTACTCCATCCGACACTAAAAATGTGGTAGCCCTAACATGGTCTGTTATTACCCTTATGGACATATCATCTTTATCATTATTTTTATATTCTTTACCGCTTATACTCTCAACTTCTTCTAATATAGATTTAATAGGTTCTATTTCAAATATATTTTCAGTCCCCTGTAGCACGGTAGCTATTCTTTCAAGTCCCATTCCTGTATCAATATTTGGTTTAGGAAGAGGAGAATAATTACCTTCCTTATCCTTATCATACTGGGAGAAAACTAAGTTCCAGACTTCTACATATCTCTCACAATCGTCACATCCCGGTAGACAATCTTCTTTTTCACATCCATATTTTTCTCCTCTATCAATATATATTTCAGAGCAAGGTCCACATGGTCCAACCTCTAGACCCCAGAAGTTGTCTTCTTTACCCAGTCTAACTATTCTATCCTTATTTATTTTTATATTATCTTTCCATATATTATATGCCTCATCATCATCTTTATATACGGTAACCCAAAGCTTATCCTCTGGTATATCTAGCCTTTCTGTCATAAACTCCCAAGCCCATGCTATAGCTTCTTCTTTAAAGTAATCTCCAAAGGAAAAATTTCCTAACATTTCAAAAAATGTACCGTGCCTTGAGGTTACACCTACATTTTCTATATCCCCTGTCCTAACACATTTTTGACATGTAGACATTCTATCCTTTGGTGGAGTCTCTGTACCAATAAAATATGGTTTTAAAGGGGCCATACCTGCATTTATTAATAATAAGCTTTTATCATTTGCAGGAACTAATGAATAACTTGGTGCCACTAGATGGTCTTTCTCCTTAAAAAAATCAAGAAATTCCTTTCTTATTTCATGTAATCCTAATTTCTTCATCTTAAATCACTCCTTATATATAAATAAATTAATTTTAAATACAAAAAACCCGCCCCAAAAGGTTAGGGACGAGTTTTACCGCGGTACCACCCTATTTACAAAATAGTCTCTCTTAAATATAACGGATTATCCGTGAATCTCTACTAACTTTTCAAGATTCAAGCTCGAGGACTGCTTCAATATACTCCTCTAAGTATCTTCCAGCCTAGGATACTCTCTCTGTAAGATTATATATATTTACTATTTCCCTTCATAGCGTTTAAGTTATTCAATTAATAATATATATATGGATTATATTTAAAATTTTATAACTTGTCAATATTCTATACCTTAGTTAATTTTTCAACAACAAAGGAAGTTATAATTCTTATTATAGCCGCCACTGGCACGGCTAATAGCATTCCTAATATACCTAGTACATTTCCTCCTATTATCAACGATATTATGACAATAACTGGATGCAATCCAACACTCTCTCCAACTATTTTAGGTGATAATATATTTGATTCTATTTGCTGTACCAGTATAAACAATAATATAACCCATATTCCCTTTATTGGATCATCCAATAAGGCAAAGGTTAATGCGGGAAATATACCTATTATAGGTCCAAAATAAGGTATTACATTTGCCATTCCAGCTATTAATCCTATTGTTAAAGCAAAGTCTACTCCTATAATCAAAAGACCAATAGCAGTATTTATTCCTACAAATGTAGCTACTATTAATTGTCCCCTTATAAACTTTCCTAACACTCCATCTATTTCCCTTGATATTCTTATGGTTTCATTTCTCATATTTTTAGGTATAGTTAATATAATTTTCTTTTTAAAGAAATCCTTATCTTTAAGAAAATAAAATGTTAGTACAGGTATTATTATAAAGCTAATTATCTTCGAGAACATATTTATAATAGATGACGTTATAGATTTAAATGACGAAACTAAATAGTTTTGTAATCTATCAAAATTTTCTCTTATTACTTCATTTATACTTTGGAACTCTTCTGGTAACTTATCTAGATTTTTAGAATAATCTTCGTATATATTTTTAAAGAAAACAGACATATCTTCAAAATAATCAGGTAACATCTTAATAAGATTTTGCAACTCACCAGCTACTTTAGGAAATATGGATACTGATATCAGTATTATTGCCACTATTAAAATAACATAAACCAATAAAACTCCCCATAGTCTTTTTAAACCTTTGTTTTCTAAAAAATTAATTAAAGGATTTAATAAATAAGCAAAAACGATAGATGTTATCACCGGTCCCATTATTTCACTCATTATGGAAGAGGCAAAGAATAAATAGTAAAAAGTGGCTAGTCCTAATAATGTTAATAAAAAATATGTAATATGTTTTTTAGTTATTCTAAACTTCTTTTCCTCATCTAAAAATTTATTCCCGATATTAACAAGAAAATAAATTAATAAACCAAGTAAACTCACTATAAATATAATTTTTAAGTATGATAATAAATTAATAAAATACTCCATTATTTACCCCCTTTCTCTTATTATAATGGTTGGGGGATTAAGAATCCCCCAACAACTAATAAATGAATTAATAATCCTTAATAAATGAATTAATAATCCCTAATAAATGGCTTGAGAATCCCAAATGGCTAATAAATAAATTGGAAATTCATCAATAATTAATAAATAGATTAGAGATTCATCAATAGCTAATAGATTGTAAATTTTTTAGTAATTAATCACGAATATATTAGTAATTTGTAAAATCTAGCATTGCTGCCTATTAAAATAAACCTATACCATCCACAACATTGTCTAACATTCTTCTACTGGTTTTCATAACCTTTCTTCGTTGTCTTGGACTCATTCTAGACGCAGCATACATTCCAGCTGTTATTCCAATTAAACTACCTGTTACTATTCCAGACATAAACCTACTTCTCATTATATTCACTCCTTTTTTGATGTCTATACTACTATTGTGTTTATTTTTTCCTATTCTAATTCTAGAAGTTTTTTGAAGTTTTCCTTATTTCTATCAAATTGACCCTTTATATTATCATCAATTATTAAGGCTTCATCTCCAAATTTTATTCCTTTAATATATGGAAGAACGTTTCTACCGTCTTTAATATCTTGAATTATCCCATCGGTTAACATAAATCCAAATATTTTTCCACTATCATGGTCAAACACTATATCTTGAATCCAACCTATGCTTTCACCGTTTTCTGTTAAAACCTGTTCTCCCATTATTTCTTGTTTGTTTTTGAGGAGTGTATCTATCTCTGGAATAGTATCTGCTTTAATAATTATATTTCTTGAACTCACCATAACAGCATCTATTCCTATTTTATCAATATTTTTATATTCAATTATTTTAGCTTCTTTAAAGAAGGAGCTCTCTTCAACTAAAAAAGCTAAAATCCTAAATTTGTTTTTTGAATAAATAACTTTCTTAATAGTAGCTATTTTACTGCCATCTAGTTTATTGATTACTGGAAGACCAACAACTTCACTTTCCCTTTTCACATTTAAAACTCTCCTTTTTGTTATAGTTGACAGTGGACAATTGAGAATTGACAGTTAAGGCGATTTTATTCACTTTGTTGATATGCTAAAATAAAACTATATATATATTATTATTTCACTTATTTTTATTAATATAAACTATTTTTTTATTATAGTTCCTCCACCGACTAAGATATCATTATCATAAAATACCACCGATTGTCCTGGAGTAACTGCTCTAACTGGTTTATCAAAAACAACTTCAACTTCATTATCATTTATAGGATATACAGTTGCAGGTTGTTCAGTAAAATTATACCTTATTTTCCCTTTAATTTTTATGGGTTCTGTGAGTTTTTCTATCGATATTAAGTTAATATCATTGGCTATTAATTTTTTTTGAAACACTTCATCATTATCTCCAACAACTACTATATTTTTCTTCGGATCTATATCTACAACATACACTGGCTTTCCTAAAGCTAGTCCTAATCCCTTTCTTTGCCCAATGGTATAATTAGTTATTCCCTTATGCTTCCCTACAATATTACCCTTTGTGTCTACAAAGTTACCAGGTCTAATGTCATAGGTTGCCTTTTCTTCTATAAACTTTCCGTAATTATTATCTTCAACAAAACAAATTTCTTGGCTATCAGGCTTATCAGCAACAATAAGATCTAGTTTTTTTGCAATATCCCTTACCTCTTCCTTAGTATCAAAGTTACTAAGGGGCATTAATGTATGTTTTAATTGCTCCTGTGTCATATTATACAGTGCATATGTCTGATCCTTACCTACTGTTTCAGATTTTTTAAGTAAATATCTACCATTTTTTTCATTATAGATTATTTTTGCATAGTGTCCAGTGGATACATAATAGGCGCCTAACATATTGGCCCTTCTTAATAATTCTTCAAACTTTATATATCTATTACATGCTATACATGGATTTGGTGTTCTACCTACTCCATATTCATCTATAAAATAATCTACAACTTTCTTTTTAAAGATATCTTTAAAATTCATTACATAATGGGGAATATCTAATTTATTAGCCACCATTCTAGCGTCATCAACAGCTGATAAAGAACAGCAACCGCCTTCCCGTTCTTTTCTATTTGGATCTTTTTCCTCCCAAATCTGCATTGTAACTCCAATTACATCATAACCTTGTTCCTTTAGTAGATAAGCAGCTACAGAACTATCCACTCCTCCGCTCATTCCAATTACAACTTTTCTTTTGTCCATATTTTCACCTCTAAACTTCTTTAATATATTTAATTTATCACTATTTTATTAGTTTTTCAATTAATAATTTTAGAGAATAGGAGTGTCTTTGGCACTTCCATGCTCTGTGCCGGAATTTTATAACACAATAATATACGTAGGGATTCAATATATTGAATCTTTTAAGTCTTCTTCTAGAAGACCTATTGTGCAAAATACTATACTTTTCAATAAGCTGTGGGATTACGAATCCCCCAGCAACTAAATTTTATTATCGTTCTATACTATATGCTTTAAAACTAGCCTGAATATATTTAGGCCCTACATAAAATATACATAGTTGATATGAATTTTTTATAAAAATCAACTTCCTTCCACAACAAAAGCTACTGTAAAACAGTAGCTTAAATAGCACCGGACAGGGCATGCCCTGTCCTTACACATAGGGAAGCCCAGCTTACCTATATTTTTTCTTCTTTCTTCTTTAATTTAAAGTAGCTTCGACTTCAGTCGAAGGTCACTTTATCTATTCTTTATTCTCTATTATTTATTCTTTGATTTTAAGTGGATTAATGTTCGTGAACATCTTCATTTGGATCAAAGTCTTCTAAGCCTTCAATCTCTATGTTATTCTTTTTAGCATAGTCATATAAAGCTGATTTAACTGCCTGTTCTGCAAGTACTGAACAGTGCATTTTTATTGCTGGTAATCCATCTAGAGCTTCTGCAACAGCTTTATTTGTAACTGCTAAAGCCTCATCAATAGTCTTGCCCTTTATCATCTCTGTTGCCATACTTGATGATGCTATAGCCGAACCACATCCAAATGTCTTAAATTTCACATCGGTAATAATATTATCATCTATTTTTAAATATATCTTCATTATATCTCCACATTTGGCATTACCTACTTGACCCACACCATCGGCATTTTCAATTTCTCCAACATTTCTTGGATTAGTAAAATGATCCATAACCTTTTCAGAATACATATTATTTCTCCTCCTTTACATTTTCATATAGTGGTGACATTTGCCTTAATCTATCAACTATTGTGATAAGGTTTTCCACTACATAATCTACTTCTTCCTCTGTATTAAAATCACTTAGAGAAAGTCTTAAAGAGCCATGGGCTATTCCATGGGGTAGTCCTATTGCCAGTAATACATGGGAAGGATCCAGTGATCCAGATGTACAAGCAGACCCACTTGATCCAGCTATACCTACCATATCTAAACTCAATAATAGGGCCTCTCCCTCTATAAACTCAAAGGAAAAGTTTACATTTCCCGGCAATCTCTTTTGTGAATGGCCATTTAATCTAACATGACTAATTTTATCCATTACATCTTTTATTAGTTTATCCCTTAGTCTCATAACATGATTATTATGTTCTTCTAAATTTTCATATGCTAACTCAATAGCTTTAGCCATACCTACTATTGATGCAACATTTTCAGTCCCTGCTCTTCTATTTTTTTCTTGAGCCCCTCCATGGATATAAGGATGTATCTTAACTCCTTTTCTTATATATAAAGCCCCTACTCCCTTTGGTCCATGGAATTTATGAGCTGAAATCGATAACAAGTCCACATTTAAATCTTTAACGTCTATCTCAATATTTCCTATTGCTTGAACAGCATCGGTATGGAAATATATATTATTTTCTTTGGCTATTTCACCTATTTCATTTATAGGTTGTATAGTTCCTATTTCATTATTTGCATACATTATCGTAATTAAAATAGTTTGATCCGTTATTGCACCTTTCAACTCATCTAGATTAATAAGTCCATCTTCATCTACATCTAAATAAGTAACCTCAAAACCATTTTTTTCTAAATATTCACAGGCATGTAGTACTGCATGGTGCTCTATCTTTGTAGTAATAATATGATTTCCTTTATTTCTATTTGCTAAAGCAACACCCTTTATTGCCCAGTTGTCAGCTTCACTTCCGCCTGATGTAAAGTACAATTCCTTTGGATCTGCACCTAATATATTAGCAATTTTATTCCTTGATTGATCTAAAGCCTTTTTCGATTCCCTTCCTAATCTATAGATGCTAGAAGCATTCCCATACTTCTCTGTAAAAAAAGGTATCATTTCATCTAATACTTCTTTTTTAACTGCAGTGGTAGCAGCATTATCCATATAAACATTCATTATTGGTTTCCCTCCTCATTATAACAATATATTTAAATATAATACATATAGCCTCTATCATTATTAAGTCTTTCATGATCATCAACCATATCTTGAAGAGTTATAGAGTCTATAACTTCATTTATACTGTCTCTAATCTTCTCCCAAACTATTTTTGTAACGCACTGCTTCTCTCTGTTACAGGTCAAATCTTCATCATCAGCAACACAGTCTGATGGAGCTATGGACCCTTCCAAAACTCTTATTATTTGTCCCACTGTGATATTGTCAGGTTTTTCACTTAACATATACCCTCCTTGGGCACCTCTTACACTATTTACTAAGCCATTTTTCCTTAATGTAGCTATTAATTGCTCTAAGTAGTGTTCCGAGATTCTCTGACTATCTGCTATATTTTTTAATGGTATTGGACCTTTGCCATAGTGAAGGGCCAATTCAAACATGGCCTTGAGACCGTATCGCCCTTTAGTAGACAGTTTCATTTTATCACCTCTTTACAATCCCTACTAAAATAGTTGGTTTTCAATCTTAAGTATAATATACCCTAGTATTCCTGTCAACATTCAATATAATTTTATATTTATAATTTTTCTATCAATATTATGTCCATAGTACTACTAATAAACTCCTTTATCAGTAAATATTACATAAAGGTTTTAACAAATTTTTATTGAATTTAAATATTTGTAACATATTATTTAACAGGGAGATGATTATATTGACAAATAAAAAGAAAATATTAGGTTTAATCACGGGATCGTTGGTGTTAATATCCTCAAATACCATAGCCTTAGCCGACATAGTTATAGATAATAATGACTATTCAAATTCCTATGGGTATAGTATTAAAAGAAACACTACTATTGAAAACTCTATAAATGAAGATAACAATAAAAATACAATAATAGAAGACACCAATAAAAAAGAAAATAAAGTTACTATCCCAAATAATAATCAGAATATAAACTCTAACTCCTATTATATAAAGTCCTATAACCCCTACAGCTATGGTTCTAAAAGCTATTCCCTAAATGATGCTAAAAATAAATCCTATAGCATAAGTCCCGACGGGGAATCTAATGCTAATAATAACAATGAAATCAACCAAGATTCCCAGTTACAAATATCAACTAAAGAACGTATTTTATTAGATTTGATTAATCAAGAAAGGGAAAAAAGAGGACTAAATCCTCTAAAGATAGACAAAACTTTATTTGAAGTGGCACAAACAAAATCTGAAGATATGTATAACAATAACTATTTCTCCCACACTTCCCCTACCTTTGGAAAAACATATTCCTTAATTAGAGAAAAAGGGGTAAAATACATACGTTCTGGAGAGAACATAGGGAGAACTTATAGTGTATATAGAGCCCATAATGGCTTTATGAACTCAGAAGGCCATAGAGCTAATATTTTAAACCCTAATTTCACTCATATTGGGATAGGTATTAAAGGAAACTATTACACTGAAGTCTTTATTCAAAAATAGCAAGAAAGAGGGGTTTTCCCCTCTTTCTATTATTCTGGATAAATATCTTCAAATTGTGGTGGGAAGAAATCTGGAAACTCTTGATACTCAAATTCTTCACACACATCTCCATCAGGACTAAATTCTTCGCATGCCGGTGGAGTTGGGCAGAATCCAAATGCTGGTATTAGTAGTTGAACCCTTCCTACTACTTTAACTATAATAAATACTCCTACTGGGAAATTAACTATACAATTACTTTGAATAGGATCAGTTAAAACTTCTGAGCTTGTTTCCACTACTATTCTAAAGTCAAATTCATCTCTTGCTGGTGGTATAAACAATACTATATCTTTAAGTATATCCGGTAAGAACCCCTCTATAACGTCCCCTTCACTGGTTGTAATTTCAAATGGTATTCTTAATGTAAACCTAACCCTTTTAAAGTTTGGTCTATTGGTAATATCTGTAACATTCAGTGTTCCATCAACTATAAATCCTTCTTTAAATCTTATGCTATCTCTATTTACAGTTCCGCAGTCAGCTCCTAAGTCCACTTGTATATCTGTAAAACACTCACGCTGCTGACAATGAGCATATACTTTATCAGTTATTATACAAACTGATTCTGTTATATAGCTTAAATCTTCAGGTGTAAAAGGTTCGCCTGGACTTGGATCATTATATCCATTGTTCATAATATTTCCCCCTCTTTTTAATTAATATTATAAAAATATCTTTACTTTTATCTTATGAAGAAGTTTCTATTTGGTGAAAAAATTTTTAAAATTTATATAAATATATAAATGACCTATATTTTCTATCAAGTCGTTATAATATGCCTCTATACATCATAATATGGAATATAGGTGTTTTTGTGAACTGTTGTGGGAGGTGTGCTTATGAGTATCTATTCAAAACAAAGTTATCTAATTAGAATTTCTGATGGTAATTACTATAGATTTCACTTATCTGGTAACAATAAATTGACTTACAGTCTTTATGATTCCACTGGACATCAAAAAGAAGTCCGTAACTTCGGAGAATATGTTTTGGATTTTTCTATTGATATTGATACTAAAGATAGAATTCATATAATATTTATTTCCAAAGAAGGAAACCTTATTTATGGTATTTACTCCAATAAAAATTGGGTAAAGAAGGAATTAACTAAATTAAATATAAAGTCAAACTCTTATAAATACTTAACCTTAAAAATAATAAACAAAACCATTCATATATTCTATAGTTATTGTAATTTTCTCAATAAAAATATTTGGACTATAGACCATATTTGTAACCTAAAGGAAAAATGGCAAAAAAGAAATGTAATAACCCTAACTCCCGGACAATTTATGAGTCCTTTTTACGTAGAAAATGATAAAAATGAAAATATACATATGGTTTATAAAAGCAAATCCTATGATGAAGAAGATATATACCACATAAAATTTAATTCTTTTATACGCAAATGGGATAAATCTCCAAAACAAATATCGGATTCTAAAAATAGTAATCTACATCCCTATTTCTTTATCGATAACAAAGAAAATGCCCATTTAGTTTGGTCCATATTAAACAATAGCAATCTAAAACTTGTATACAAAAAATTACACTATATAACAAACGGTAAATCAAAATGGCAGAATATAAGTCTCCCTAATTTTAATGGTAATAACAGCCATCCTATTATTTTTGAAAACCAAGGAACTCTAAAAATATTATTCAGACAAAACAATATTTTAAAATGTTTGTCTTCCCACGATTATGGTGATAACTGGAATAAAGAAGATATCTCTAGTAACATATCTATAGATAATTCTAATTTTATACGATATATTTCTAATTTTACTGGAGATAGGATGAGGGCAAAAGTAAGACATTTATATGGTAATATAGAGAAAAAAATAACACTATATAATTTTTTTTCACAATTACCCCATACTTCAAATATAGAGTCTAGTGATTTACATATGGGGCCTTTTTCTCAGAAAAATAATAACCCATCTTCTCCACCAGATGACTTTTATCCAAAGGATACCTTTATTTTAAATAATGTAAGAAATAATATAAATAAAAACTCTACAGAAGAAAACATTGACGGATATAATAATACTACTTCTGTATCCTTTTACACTAATGATGAGCCTGCATATAGTTCTGACGATATATCAATAGTTGATAAATTTAGTAATATTAATGACAGTAATATTAAAAATTTTATTGAAAATATAGAGTCTGATCTCGAAGGAATATTATTAGAGCATAAAAACATGGAGCTTTTAAAGAAACAAATATACAATTCAATTTATAGAAACTCAAAAACTCTAGAGGAAAGTATATTTAATAATAAAAATTCACTTAACGAAATAACTAATCAACTAAACACATTGGAGGACTTGATATCTCAATATAATGATAAAACAGTTGAATTTTCAACATTATTATCACAATTAAAACAGCAACACAGCGATGAAAAACTGGACTTATCTAATATACAAGACTATATTGACCAAATGAAAAAAGAGATTGAAACCAATTCTAAAAAAAATATTATACAGCGTATAATTAATATGTTTAAATAATCTCTTCTATTTCTTTTATGTGATTTTTGCCGTCTTTTCTTTCTACAAAGTAGATGCTACCTATGGGTGTTTTATAATTATTTGTTTCCACCTTTAATTGTTCTAAATCTTTAAGGTTATTAAATTTTATTGAATAACTGCAACCACCTTTTATTTTACATGGTGTAGATACCAACAAAAAATTGTTATAACCCTTTTTTTCAAGCTTATAATATAATAATATAGCATGATTTTTAGAATTAAATACAGCCAAATAATATTGTTTATTATTAAAAGCTTTATACTTCACCCTATCTCCTCCCTTTTAACTCTTTATATCAATATATTATAAATAAAAAAAAATGTTACACATAATTATGTGTAACATTTTTCTATTGTTTAGAAATATTGATTTTTTATAAATTAATAAATATATTGAACCCCTACATATATCATTATTATCCTCCGTTACATATATTTATAGTATCAACAAATAAATACAATAACCTTATCTACCAATGAAAGGAGGAAATATCTTGCCTTTAGAATTCTACAAAAATAATATGATCAAAAACCCGGTAAATAAATCTATTAGTGGCACTTCAAAACTAAAATACTCTAAAGGACAATATAAAAGATCAAATTTTAGACCTAATGGTGTTTCAATAATTACTTGTACCAATAGACTTGACTATATGGAAAATATATTAAATAATTATAAAAGCCAAATATATAATAGTAAGGAATTAATAATAGTACTAAATAAAAACTCTTTAGAACTAGAACGATGGAAAGATTACTTTAAAGATATAGAAGAATTCAAAATATTTAAACTAGATGAAAATATTTCATTAGGTGAATGCTTAAACTTTGGAATTAAAGAATCTGAGTATAATATAATAGCCAAATTTGATGATGATGATTATTATTCTCCAAAATATTTATCTGAATCTATCAAGGTCTTTGAGTATACCGATGCCGATGTTATTGGGAAATCCACCACATATGTCTACTTTAAAAAAAATAAAAAACTAGCAATAAGAAATCCTCGCCGGGAAAATAAATATGTCTATAGAGTAGAAGGACCTACACTAATTATGAAAAAACGTATATTGGATAAAATAAAATTTAGTAATAAATCTCTAGGAGAAGATGTGCAATTTTGTAAAGATTGTTATGATAATGGAATAAAAATCTATTCCACCGATAAATACAATCATGTATATATAAGACATGGCTCAACCCATAACCATACCTGGGGTATAACCGATGATTACTATATGAAATTATGTGATGTCATAGGAAAAATAGAAAATTACAAAAACTACGTCACAAAATAGCAATAGACTTTGATATGCAAATTCTTAATGCCTAGTTACCATCTTCCTGAAAGGAGGTAAAATTTTGCCCAGTAAAGATATTATTATAAAAAAAGAAATCCCATTTAATACTAACCCCCTTTATTCTTCAAAGCCTAAAGACGTAAGACCTCCAGTAAATAAAACTTATAAAAAATATACTAAGAAAAAAAGATCTAGTACTAGTAATGAAAAAAAGGATACCAATGGTGTATCAATTATAACTTGTACAAAAAAAGATTGGTTTATAAATAATGTTTTTAATAATTTCACTAGACAAAAAATTGAAAAAAAAGAATTAATTATAGTGCTAAACACAAATAAAATTGATATCAATAAATGGAAAGAAAGGGCTAAATCCTATGATAATATCAAGATTTTTCAGTTAAGTGCAAACAAGTCTTTAGGAGAATGTCTGAATTATGGAATCAATAAGTCCAAATATAATATAATAGCAAAGTTTGATGATGATGATTACTATTCTCCCGATTACTTAATCGAATCAATAGATGCACTTAAGAAAAAAAACTGCCACGTAGTGGGAAAAGGTACCACTATTGTATATTTTAAAAGTAGTAAAATATTAGCTCTTAGAACACCTGGTCTTGAACATCGCTTTGTTAAGTTTATTAATGGTTCAACACTAGTCTTTAATAAAGAAATATTTAATAATATTAAGTTCCATAATGTGAATACTGCTGAAGATGTTAAATTCTGCAGAGACTGTAATAGACGGGGAATAAAAATATATTCTACAAGTAAATATAATCATGTGTATATAAGATATCAATCTAAAACTACACATACTTGGAGAATAAGTGATAAACAATTGTTACAAAAACATTGTAGTATTATTACAAACACTGATGATTATATATCCTATGCTGATAATAATAATTTATAGACTAGCTATCTTAAGTTTATAATATAGGTTTATTGCCTGGGTAATAGTCAAATAGCGACATTGATAATGTTTATTGTCTTTTTAAATAGTTTTATGTTATTAAATGTAAGAACAATGGTCCCTTTGACATTTCTTTGTTCTGTACAGAGTGCTGGAAAAAGTACACACAAAAAGCGACCAGATTAAAACTGGTCGCTTATAATTTATTTACCTAATTTAATTTTTAATTTTTCAAGCATATCCTTAGTCATGGCATCTAGGTCATACTTAGGATTCCAGTTCCACTCTTTTCTTGCAGCACTGTCATCTAATGCATCTGGCCATGAATCTGCTATATTTTGTAATGTATCATTTACATCATAAGTCATTTCAAAGTCAGGCATTTGCTTTTTAATTGATGCAAATATATCTTCTGGTGTGAAGCTCATAGCTGTAACATTAAAGGCATTTCTATGTTCAAGTTTTGATCCATCTGCTTCTGCTAAGTTAATAATAGCATCAAGGGCATCTGGCATATACATCATGTCCATTCTAGTATCTTTGCTTAATGGACAAACAAACTTTCCTTCCTCTATAGCCTTGTAATAAATTTCTACTGCATAGTCAGTAGTTCCTCCACCGGGAAGAGTTTCGTAAGAGATAAGACCTGGGAAACGTACTCCCCTTGTATCAACCCCAAATTTTTGATGGTAATAATCACAAAGAATTTCTCCAGAAACTTTCGTTACACCATACATAGTTGTTGGTCTTTGAATAGTATCCTGTGGAGTGTTAATCTTAGGAGTGTTTGGACCAAAAGCAGCTATTGAACTTGGTGTAAATACTGCCGTATTAAATTCCCTTGCAACCTCTAGTATGTTGACAAGACCTCCCATATTTACATCCCATGCTAGATTTGGCTTTGATTCTCCAACGGCAGATAAAATAGCAGCTAAGTTTATAACTGTGTCTATTTTATGCTTTTTAACTGCATCAGCTATTTGTTGTGGATTTGTAACATCTACAATTTCAAAAGGTCCTGCCTTAACCACCTTTTCTGATCCATCTTTAGCACTTCTACTACTAGCTATTACATTATCATTACCATATATATCTCTCATTTTCATTGTTAATTCTGAGCCTATCTGTCCTAATGCCCCTGTTATAAGTATTTTTTTCATACCTGCACCTCCAAATTTTATTTTATAAATAAAAACTTATTATGTACAACAATAATTGAGATTTCAAGGATGCAAACATTTTCAAACTCCTATTAGAAACCTACTAATTATTATAACACATTTTTAGAACTTTAAAAACGAAAACAAATATTTATTAAATAAAGTTTAAATTTCTACTAAATAAGCGACCCTTATGGGGTCGCCTTTATATCTACATATTCTTTTACTCGATTTAATAACGTTGCCATTTGTCCCCTTGTTATTTCTTTTTCTGGTTTAAAGGTATTATCTGGATAGCCTTTATAAATTTCATTTGATGTCATATTTTCAATAGCTTCATATGACCATCTATCATTGCTAATATCAGTGAAGTTAATATGAGCCTGTTGATTTTCTATGTCAATTATTCTATTTAATATTGTTGCCATCTCTTCTCTACTTATTGGTTTATCCGGGATAAAGTTATTATCACCTATACCTTCGATAATCTTATGCTCTTTGGCTATAATTATGGAATCATAAGCCCAATAATTCCTCTTCACATCACTAAATTGTTCTATGTTGTTCTTCTTCTCCAAGTCTAGTATACGAACAATTGCAGTTGCTGCTTGAGCTCTAGTTAATGACTTAGATGGTCTAAACTCCCTGTCATTAACACCTATCATTAGACCTTCCTTATAAACTTCTAATATATCCTTCTTAGCCCAATGATTATTAATATCATCAAAATAATTATCATCTATCCATTGATTAAAAAATTCCCAAGTGTTGGGAAGTTCTTGCCCTAAGCTCCAAGTAGCCGTTCCCCTTATATCATATTTTTCTGCCAATTGTAGTTTGCTTTTTATTGAACGTTTATCTTCATACCACATTTCATATTTACCAGATTTTAATTCATTTCCAAAAACATAAAATGGTTTATCCTCTGTTATGGTAAATGTGGCTTTAGGGGACATCTTTTCTTGATCAAACTCTATAATCCCATCATACTCTTCTATTATGTCTTTTACACTAGTCAAATGTATTCCCCTACCACCTACTGTATCATTCTCTCTCCAGTATCTTCCATAAAGAGGTATCCCTAGTATTATTTTTTCCCTAGGAACATTATCAAGGGCATATCTAATTGATTTTTCTACAAAACTATAACTTGCTATAGCCCCTGGTTCTGAACCATAATAACTTTCATCATATGCCATAATAACAATAAAGTCTGCATACTCTCCAAGTTTTTCATAGTCATATGAACCATGCCATCCCACTTTTAACCCATTGGGATTAGCTGCAACTGCTACCGATAATTCCTTGCCTTCAGGTAAATGTTTTTTTACTAACTTAGTGAACTCCAGATATTCATCCCTATCAGCACCTGTTAAATTTTCTAAATCAATATTTACTCCATCTAAATCATAATCTCTAATAGCTTGACCTATTTCCTTAGCTAGTTTTTCTTTATCTTCTAAAGCTTTTCTTCCCAACTCTCTATCCCAATGATTACTTAAAAAAGGGATAACTTTAATATTTCTGTCATGCATCTCTTTTATAAAATCTTCTTCTAATTTTTCTGTGATTTTCAAACTGCCATCACTATTTAGATCAAAATAACTGGGAGATATAACTTTAACAGCACCATCTGTAACCTCTACTTTATCGATATAATTATCAGGACTACCAAAATATAAGTAAGACATATTAAATTTTTGTGCCTTAGCTTCAATTTTTCTCGGTTGGTTTAAAGTTATAATTATAGTTAAAACTATTATTGCTAAAAATATCTTAGTTACCATACTATATTTCTTCACATAAAATCCCCCTTCCTTATTAGATTAAGGGATTTTATGTGCCTTTTCAACGAACAATATATGGGAACATTACCTATTATGAATTATTCTATTATTTATTTTTTAGATAAGTCTGTACTGATAGATCGGGAGATTCATATTGTATTCTTTTAATAGTTATACCAGGCTCTTTCATAAGGTCAATATCTAATTGTTCTATCCTAGTAGCTTTCTGTCTTATAACCCTAACCTTTGGTCTTAATGGAAAGTCAGGGACAACACTATCTACAACCCCATAATCTCCATTACTAAGTTTCACCAAAGTGCCCACAGGATAAGGTATTACCCGTTTCATAAATGCCTTTATGATATTATATTCAAAGTATACTCCACTATAGGCCATCATATATTCTAAAGCATCATTAGGAGAGATTCCTGGTCTATTTGGTGTATGGGATGTTAGAGTATCATAGGTATCTGCAACGGCTACTATTTTTGATAACTGGTTTATTTGTTCATTTTTTAATTTATTTGGATATCCCGTTCCATTTAGTTTTTCATGATGTTGCAATACTATAATCCGAGACACGGCATTTATATTTATACTATCCTTTAAATATTCATATCCATTTATAGTATGATGTTTAATTATTTCATTTTCTTCTTCAGTAAGTTCTTCCCTATTCTTCATAACTATATCTTTTGATATAAGAACTTTGCCCACATCATGTAACATTGTTCCCACAGCTAGGTTAAATAGTTTATCCCTATCTAAATTAAGTTCTATTCCTATGGCTAGTGCTAATGTTGTTACATTTACAGAGTGTTCATATATATAATTATCATAACTCTTTATATCCACTAAATTTATAAAAAGATCTTTATTATTAAACATATCATCTAAAATATGATTAACAGATACTTTTATTTGCTCCATAGACTTGTATTTGGTTTCTATAGCTTTTTTTCTATTTAAATTTTTCTTCTTAGAATCTACGATTCCTTTAAAATTATCCTTTGTGACTTTTATTGCTCTTTGGCGTATTTCTGGTTTAATAACATCTTCTATTTCACTATCACTATATTCATCATTTATATATATAGACATTATTCCATTTTCTCTTATTTTATTAATTAATCCTTCTGTTAACTTCACATCCTTTGATAATAAAACCCTACCTTCTATATTGTAAATTGTTTTTCCTAATCTAGTTCCCTCTCTTACACAATTAATGGGCACTAATCTCATACCTTCACTACCTTCCAATGCTATAATCTCTAGTCAATACATTACTTAAGTACTATAATTATATAGTACAATTATACTATATAACTAATTTTAAAGCCATAGTTTATTATTTTCGACATTTTATTTATTGTAGTATTACAATATTCTTAACGTATAAAGAATGTAGTTAAAGAAATAGTTGGAGGATCAGGTAGCCTCCAACTGTTTTTATTTATATTCTTACATCCACTTTTTTCCCAAGTATAAATATGGTTGTTATTAATGCCACAATTGAAATCGGCAGTACTAAATAAATAGATAACCCAAATCCTGCTGGTATATATCCGAATAATATAGTAATAATTCCCACTGTAATAGCATAATACATTTGGGTCTTTGTATGTTCTATGTGATCACAGGCAGTTCCCATAGACGATAATATAGTTGTATCAGAAATTGGAGAACAATGGTCTCCAAAAATAGCGCCGGTTAACACCCCACTGGCAACCACTATTACATAGCCGTTTTCCGGAGAAATGGCATATGCAAGTGGGATAGCTAAGGGCATTAATATCCCCATTGTTCCAAATGATGTTCCCGTTGAAAAAGATATAACAGATGCTAATATAAATATAATGGATGGTAGTATAAATTTAGGTATAGTTTCAGATAAAATAGACACCAGATAATCAGCGGTTCCTAGCTCTGTTATAACACTACTTAGTGACCATGCTAATAATAAAATAACCGCTGTTATTATTAGTGATTTTACTCCCTGCATCCAATAGTCTATAGCCTCCTGTAGTGTAAATATTTTCTGAACTACCCCCATTATTATGGAAACTATTCCAGCCAGTAATGCCGATTGAAACAATACAATACTAGCATCTGCTACTCCAAAAGTAACCCTTAATGCTTCAAATGAGTAGGGATTATTTTTTAATAATTCAATTAGCCTGCTATTATCTCCATTTAATATTGCATTATACCCATTGTAATAAAAACCTATTAATGCTCCAAATATTAATACAGAAACGGGTATAATAGCATTCCAAATATTTAATTTTATTCCTTCTTTAGGTTCCACTTCTGTCATTTCAGAGGATGCCATTGGACTAGCTTTCTTAGATAACACTTCTCCCGTTTTTTGAGCTCTTCTTTGGGCCCTTAACATTGGTCCAAATTCCCTTAATGTTAAGGATGTAACAACGATAAAGATTAACATTAATATATTATAGAATCTAAATGGTATTGTTTCAATAAATATGTTATAAGCATTAACATCTTGTCCTATAATATCATATCCTTCTTTTATCAAACTAACCTCATACCCAATCCAAGTGGATATAAGTGCTAATCCTGCTATTGGTGCTGCAGTTCCATCTACAATAAAAGCTAGCCTTTCCCTAGAAATTTTCAACTTGTCTGTAACTGGCCTCATAATAGGACCCACTATTAAAGAATTGGCATAATCATCAAAAAACACCAGTAGCCCTAAAAGCCAAGTTATTATCTGAGCACTTCTTGGTCCCTTTGCCCGTTTTGATAATTTTTCTGTTATAGCCTTTGCTCCTCCCATTTTAGTTATTAGAGTGATTACTCCACCTATAGCAAGACATTGTAGTATTATACCAGCATTCCAAGGATCTGATAAAGATCCTATTAATTTGTCTATTATCAATAAAAAACTATCCACTATAATAATAAGTATATTAGAATTACCTAAACTTAATAAAATAGCTCCTGTAAATATTCCTATAAATAAAGATATTATAACATTTTTTGTTATAAACGCAAGTAATATAGCTATAAGGGGTGGCAAAATAGTTAAAATTCCAAACCTTTCTGCGGTTTCCTCTACTCCATCTGCTGCGACAGCTATTCCTGTACTTGAAATAAACATTAATAAGACTAAAACTAAAATAATTTTTTTATTCATAACTTCTCCTCCTCTTCTTTTTATGAGAAGAGTCAACCACAGTATTGCTTATTTTAATAAGTGCATATAGTTTTATATATCTAAATTTAACAACAAAAAAGACCCTGAGCATTATCAAGGTCTAAAATACAAAATAACTATATTTTAATACAATGGTAGCTCTCCACAAAACATCTTGTGACAGTTCTGCATATATTTTATACAGAACCAGATATACACCCTTAAAGCATCAGATGTATCCTTCGGCAATCTTTCCTTTCCTATTACTTCACAGCGCTTACCTCCATAATAGTACTGATAAATATTGCACCTCTACATTTTTATTTAATTATTATCGTAGGATATTATACAACATATATTTCTTTAAGTCAATAGATTATTCGGTTTTATAAGGCCAGTCAATAATACCTCCCAAATCATAAACATTATTATATCCTAGTTCAAGTAAAATATTGGCAGCCTTTTTACTTCTTCGCCCCGACCTACAATAAACGATAATCTCCTTGTTTTTATCTTTGACTACTTCATCTATTTTTTCTTCTAAAACATCCAATGGAACCAATATACTACCCTCTATATGTTTTTCATTATATTCTTCCTTAGTTCTAACATCAATAAGGAACACATCATCATTTTTTTCTAACATTTTCTTTGCGTCCTCTGGAGTTATTTTTTGATAATTTCTATCCTTTCCATTGATTGTGGCTAAGGATATTATTAATATTAATACTAGAGCTATTGCTATAATAATTAATCTTTTCATAAACAGTCTCCTCTCCTATTATTAATATATCCTTTATACCCATAATATATAATATATAAACAATTAATAGTGTACATGAACTAACCAAAACTTTATCCCCTTATTACTCCACCCTAAGTCCCAAGGAACCCTGTATCTATCTGTATTATGGGAGTTAACTAAAGTATACCCCTTAGAGTCAGCTCCCGATACTACAGATATATGGGTTACCTTACCATTTTTGCCATAGGCGACAAAATCTCCTGGAAGTAGCTTATAGGCAGCCTTATATACTTTTTCATATGAACCACTGGCCACTACAGAAGCCCTACCACTATAAATCATATAACTTTTAAATCCATGGGCATTTACCCAGGCTTTACTTCCCCCTCCATCATATTTCCAAGTATAATTCTTTTTAAAACCCCCACCTTCATATAACATTTGGGATGCAAAGTTAGCACAATCGCCACCTAGAGGGTTGTAGTCCTTATACTTTTTGTTATATTTATAACCGTACTCTTCATCACTGGCAGCACCACAGTATTTATCAATATATTCTAATGCCTTTTTCCTCCTATTATTTATATTTGATAAATCCCTTGATTTATGATTAACTATATATTCTTTTATTTTTTCAGCTTTGATATCATTCAAATTTAATGAATCTGCAAATGGGTCTGTGTACCACTCTCTAGTTATAACCCATTTATCCTCTTGTTTTTCTAAATCTATAGAATGGTATGTTCCAATCCGAAACATATTCTCAGTATCTTTTTCATTTATATAAAAATATTTATACTCAGTTGATGCTAGAAAGTTAATTCTATATCCACTTTTTCTTTTAGTTATATTCCTTATTACAACATCAGAGTCAATATCTGAAAAACTTATATTTTGTTTATCGGACCATATTTTAATATATTTTAATTTTTTCATCTCATGTTCGTATGCCCAAATTCCATATTTTTTTTCCCTATCATATAGATACTTTAATGAATCCACATCCCCCTTAAGTAAAGCTTTGTTTCTTATATCAAATATTTCATCAACAGTACTCTGAACGTCATCATCCAATGAAACTACATGTATTACTTCATCATAATTTAGTAAAATTAAACTTAAAAATATTAAAACAATTGATAATACAAATATTCTAATTACGTTCTTCTTTTTTATTAATATAATCATTTCTCTACCCCCAAACAATTCTCATAAAATTATATGTATTATATTAATAAAATAGACGAAAAAAAGAGACCATTTTTGGTCTCTTAGTTTACCTTTTCAAGTATCTTTAGACAAAGTAAGCAAAATGATCTCTACTATTTTGATAGCTCAACTGCCAATTTAGAACCTACCGCCGCATTATTATATACTAATTGGATATTAGATTCTAAACTTTTACCTTTAGTTACAGTCTTGATTTTGTCTAATAAGAATGGAGTGGCCTCTTTACCACCTATCCCCTTTTCGTCAGCTTCTTTAACTGCTTTTTCTATTGCATTGTTTATAGTATCATAATCCATCTGATATTCTTCTGGAATAGGATTACCTATTACTAAACCACCATTAAGCCCTAAATCCCATTTAGCATTAATAATGTTAGCTAGTTCCTTTTCATTTTCTACTTTAAAATCAACATTAAAACCACTTTTTCTAGTAAAAAATGCTGGAAACTCATCGGTTCCAAATCCCACTACAGGAACACCATTGGTTTCTAAATATTCCAATGTAAGCCCTATATCAAGTATTGACTTGGCTCCTGCACAAACCACAGCTACATTAGTTTTAGCAAGTTCCTGTAAGTCTGCTGATATATCAAAGGTTTCAGTAGCTCCCCTATGTACACCACCTATACCCCCTGTTGCAAATACCTTTATACCAGCTAAAGCTGAAATAATCATAGTTGATGCAACAGTAGTGGCACCATTTAAGCCATTAGCAACCACATAGGGTAAATCCCTTCTACTAGTTTTTAAAATATCAGTTCCTTTACCTAAATATTCAAGTTCCTCCTCACTAATACCAACCTTCAATTTACCATCCAATATAGCTATAGTGGCAGGAACTGCGCCATTTTCTCTAACTATTTCTTCTACTTTCTTTGCTGTTTTAACATTCTGTGGATAGGGCATACCATGGGATATTATTGTTGATTCCAAAGCAACAACTGGTTTCCCTCCATCTATAGCCTCTTTTATATGGGGTTTAATATCTAAATATTTTTCTAACATATTCTCAACTCCTTAATTTTTTTATTAATATTTTCAACACTTATATTGGGATTTATTGTATCTTCATGGGACAAAGCTAGTATCGATGATGTCATAGAAAATACAGAACTATAATGGATATTATAATTATTTATATAACTATATATTAACCCCGCCATAAATGCATCCCCTGCTCCTGTGGCATTAACTACATTTATTTTTGGCGACCTAATAATTCCCTTTGTATTTTCATCACCATAAAACACACCATCTTCTCCCAAACTAATAAATACTTTTTTCACACCTTTTTGTAAAAAATAGTCTAAGGCTTTATTTAAATCCTCTTCCTTATTAATTTTGATACCTGACAATGCTTCAGCTTCTATCTTATTAGGTTTAATTGTATGAAACTTCCCAATTAGATCTTTTACTTTTTTGCATTTTGTAGTAGATACGGCATCAAGAAAAAACACTTTATCATTAAAATTTGATAAAATATATTCAATAACTTCATAATCTATATTGGTATCTATAACAACTATCTTAGATTTATTTATAATACTGTTCTTTTGCTTAATATAATCCACATTCATCTGAGAGAAATTATCCATATCAGATATGGCAACCTTCATATCTCTATTTTCATCTAAAATTGATAAATAAGTAGATGTATTTCCATTGATCACGAGACAGTTATCCATATCAATACCTGCCATTCTACACTCCTTAAGGATTCTCTTTCCATATAAATCATTCCCTAAGACAGATATTAACTTTGTCTTTATTCCTAATTTAGTTGTATTTTCCGCTATATTTCTCCCAACACCACCTAATGAAGTCTTTACACTTCCAGGATTGGAATCATTTAATATTAATTTATTACCTGTAAATCCCTGTATATCAATATTAGTTCCACCTATAACGGTTATATATCTTTCTTCATTTAAGATATACCCTTTTCCTTTTATATGGCCTTTTTTTATAAGATTACCTATATGGACAGCTACAGATGATCGTGTTATACCAAGTTCTTTGGCCAATTGTTGTTGAGATATAAGTGGATTGCTTCGTAAAATATTTAATATTTCTTTTTCTCTACTCGTCATAAAATCACCAACTTTTGTTTAATTAATAAACTTATGTTTATATTATACCCCAATGGTTTAAATTTTGCAAGAAAAAAATCGGGATAAACTATAAAATAGTTTATCCCGATTTTCTTTGAGTAATTCTATCTACTGACTAATTCTTTTAATTTCTCTTCTATATATTCTTTTATTTCAATTTCCCCTATATATGTATTATCATCGGTAAAACTTGGCCTTACCCTAAAGAAATTTATTACAAGTTTATTATCCTTTATTACATACTCTTGTTTATGAAGGGGCGCAAATATTACTTCTAACTCTTCATACTTATCACTATCAATTTTGTCAACTAAATCTTCTAAATTCAATTTTTTTATAGGCTGTACCATTGAATTAGTGTACTCTAAATCCTCCATCATCCAAAGATTGTTATTCCAGAATTTACTTTCTTTTTTATTTTTGCTTGATAGAAGTTCTCTATTGGTTACAGCACTTAACACCTTTCTTACTGATTCAGCATCAAATTCATCATCATATGTAATAGTCAAACCTTCCATGTTTGCTATATCAGTAAGATATTTTTCTGAAACTTTTTGTCTTTCACTTGTTGATTGCCAAAAAAACAGCATAGCTTCTACTACTTCTAAGTTTGTTTTAATGCTCTGTACCATCTAAAACAGCTCCTTTCAATTTATAATCCCAAAGTAATTCTATCATATTTATACCAATATATTAATTATTAATTCGTAACAAAATAAAATTTCAATATCTAAATTTCTGTCTAGTATAAATAAAATTAGATCTATGGATGTGTATAGATAGTATATCTACCTCTGGATGGTTTTCTGAAGTAAAAGGTATGTTATTTCCTAAAGCTAAGTTACCGCCAGCATATAAACCTGAATAATTCACAAAAGCTTCATCTAATAGTTTTTCCTCCATTAAATAATAGAATATTGTGGGAGATTCCACAGCTAGATTATCTATCCCCATATCCTTTAAAGCCTTCATTCCTTTTTTTATATCAATTTTATAGTTGTCCCCTGAAACTATTATTATAACTTCATTCTTTCTTTTATCTATAGTACTCTGAATATTACCTTCCCCCGCTAAAACTTTAATATAAGACCTATTTATATTTTCTTTAATATATTTAAAACCTTCACCGGTTGTCATGATACAAATAGGTATTTCTTTTCTTTCGAATAATACATGGTCAAATGGTATCATTCTTCCCCGTCTAGAGATTATAATATTCCACGGTATAGGCTTTTTATTTAAAATATCCCCTCTAGCTTTAACTAAATCTAGGTCGTATACATGTCCTGATATGTTTTCTTCCACATTTAAAGTTCTTGTACCTAAAACTACACCATCTGAATATGTCCTTAATAAATTGACCATCCAAAGGTCCGCTAAGCCCCCATATGGATCTCCTTTATTCCCTTTTGATATAAGGGTACTTTTTAAACCATTATTAAATCCCAGTTTGCCATCCATGGTTAATACAATGCTACTGTACACATATGGTCTATGCCCTAAACTATTAGGAAAATAAATTGAGCCATATACTTCAGAAATCTTCTTAGGAATTTTAATATTAGATGCCCATTTATCTAATATTTTATTATTAGTATATATTCTATTTAATTTAATTTTTTCTTTTGGAAATTCTATATGTGGTAATTTCATAAACATCATCCCTTAAATATATTAAAAAACAGACTCAAAATGAATATACCCGTTGAGTCTGTTTTCTATTCATATTAACTTTTTATAATAAATTCATCAAATTTGTATTTTTCTAAAGGACTAAGCTTCACATTAATAAGATTATCTTTATGTACATATGCTAACTTTGTATATGATATTAATATCCAAGGCATATCAGCCATAATTTTTTTCTCAATATGTTTATATGCTTCAATTCGTTTTCTAGGATTTATAATTTTTTTTGCATCCTCTAGTAAACTTAACACTTCTTCATTTTTATATTTTCCAAAATTAGTGAAATTTTCAGGGTTAACAAGGGGTTGTAGGAAATTATCAGGATCTCCTGTATCTGCAATCCAACCTATGGAATAAATATCACATCTATTAATATTATCTACAGAAATATAATCTCCCTCTGCAACAATACATTCCACTTCAATGCCTATATCTTTCAAATCCTTTATCACATAATCTATATGTTTACCGTTATTCCCCTTATATGTTAGAACCTTTAATTTTTCCTTATTTTTATAATACCCTTCTTCTTTTAATATTTTTTTTGCCCTATTTTTATTATAGGATAAGTTAGGTAATCGATCATTGTCAATTATTTCAGGTGGAAATATTCCTTTAGCTTCTATACCCATTCCCCTATAGGCTTCATCTATTATTTTAATTCTATTTATCCCATAATTAATTGCTTTTCTTATATTTTTATTTCTTGAAAATATAGTATTTCTTTTAAAATTAAATCCCCAAAAATTAGTTGCCATCATAGTTTTAGTTTTTATTTTTCCCCTATAACTCTTTGATTTAACTTCTTCTAATTGTTTACCGTTTATTTTTCCAAAGTCATATTTCCCATTTAAATATCCCTCAGTTACATTATCATCTTTATATATTATGTTTATTCTATCAATATAAGGTTGTCCTCCAAAGTAATCTTTATAAGCTCTTAATATATATTTTTCATTATCCTCGTCTGTTATCATATACGGACCACAACCTATAAAGTCACCTTTTCTTAAAGCTTCTTTACTCAGTATTGAACAGCTACTTTGAGCTAAATTTAATAGGAATCCACTATAGGGGTTTGCTAATTTTATTGCTATTCTATATTTGTCTAATATTTTAATTCCTACTACATCTTTAGTTTTTCCATTATTATACTCTTTAGCTCCCTCTATCTCCATCAAAAACCAACTATTGGGAGAATCGAGTTTTTGATCTAAAATCCTTTCTAGAGAAAATTTCACATCATCAGCTGTTATCTCTATACCATTATGAAATTTAGCTCCCTTTCTTAAATTAAAAAACCAAGTTAAATTATCCTCTTTTAAGTACCAACTTTTAGCTACCCCAGGTAATATTTCTCCGAAATTCCCCATAAGTAATAGTCCACTGTTTATATTATTTAATATTGTACATGTATCCGTATCAAAAGCCATGGCTGGATCCTTTGTTTTCATTTTTTCAGCTATTACAGTTGTTATATTTTTGTCAGATTTAGTTGCATTGTAGCTTATTTCTTTGGTAGACTCTATATCTTTAGAAACTTCTTCTAAATTTTCCACTGTCATAGCCAACAAATTTATTGACGAATTAATTTGCTCTGTATTCATTGTCATTATTTCAATCATTGTCATTATTTTTTCCGCTACTTCATTTAGTTCATCTGTAGAGTATATAACTTCTTCTAAACTAGTTGTTTGCTCATTTATGGCACTATTGATTTCTTGGGTTAACTCTACTGTTTTTGTTATAGAATCTATTATCTGATTAAAAACTAAATTAGTATTATTTGCTATCTTTACTCCTTCTTCAACTTTAGCAGTACTTTTTTCCATGGCATTTAAAGTATTGTTAATGCTTTCATTTATTTTTTTTATTGTAGTAGATATCTTGCCTGCTGATCTATCACTTTCTATGGCAAGCTTCCTTACCTCATCTGCAACCACAGCAAATCCTCTACCATGTTCCCCGGCTCTAGCAGCTTCTATAGCTGCATTTAATGATAATAAATTAGTTTGAGCAGATATATCTTTAATGACACTAAGTATATTATTAATTTCAAATGCATGTCCACTTAAGGCGGTTACCTCTTCCTTGACATAATCCACCGATTCTTCAATTTCCGTAATGGCATCAATAGACTCGTCTACAGCCTTGTTACCCGCCTTAGCCATTTTAAGGGTATCCTCTACTATTTGTTCAGAATTAGCTGTACTGGCCACAACCTCCTCTGCTAGTGCTGAATGACTTTGAATTTTATCCATTACATTATCAATAAATTTGATCTGATTATTTACACTGTCTGAAACATAGTTAATATTATAAATTATATTCCCGGTTGCAAAATCCGACTCTTTAATTCTTTTTTTAAGCCTTTTTATGATTAGCCTTTGATTCTCTAATAATAATGCTGATTTGTTTATTTTTTCTTCTTGTAATGACACTTTATTATTTTGACCCGGCTGTTTTTGTTCTTTAATACTTTTTCCCCTTATCTTTTCTAATAACTTCAATTTTATTGCCCCCTAAATTAAATTACCCCACTATAATATTTAAAATATTAACACTTCACATTTAATTATATCATTTTTTGTAGTATTTAAAAACATTATTGTCTTAAAATGTAATTTGCCAGTTAAATTTTTACATTGACCTTTAATATATCACCTTGTTCTATAAAAAATAATAAAAAATAACTAAAGTTATTGAACCTGTAAAAATAAATATATCCCCAAGATTAAATATAGGGCATCTCTTAAAATTAAATCTAATAAAATCCACCACATATCCCAATCTAATTCTATCTATATAATTTCCCAAAGCCCCACCTAACATTAATATTAGAGGTAATACAAACATTTTATATTCTACATATTCATTAAAAACAAATATTAAAATGGAAATCATTATAATAGTAATCCCATTAATAATTTTTAAAAATAATCTTTTATTCTTTAATATCCCAAATGCCGCTCCATAATTTCTGGCTATTACTATTTTTATAAATCTTTTTTTAATAAATACCAAATCATTTTTCTTCATATAATGACAAATAGCTTTTTTTGTGAATTGATCTATTGATGTTATCATAAATATAAACAAGACATAATATATTATTTCCATCTAAACATTCTCCTCTCCATAATACTTTTTGACGAATTATAAAGGATTATTTAAAAATTAGTAGAATACTTATATTGTTCGATTATAATTTGGAGGTGATTATTTATGTTCAATACTCAAATATTGGGCTTTAGTTTATATAATATAGTTTATTATTTCTTAGTCTACTCATTTTTAGGCTGGTGTTTAGAAACAACTTATGTTACTTATATAGACGGCAAATTTACAAATAGAGGCTTTTTAAATGGTCCTTTCTGTCCAATATATGGTTTCGGTGCTACTTTAATTATAGTGTTATTAAATCCTATTGACAATGTTATTATTTTATTTATTGCAGCAATCATATTGACTACTATATTGGAGTATATAACAGGTTATGTTTTGGAAAAACTTTTTAATACGGTATGGTGGGACTATAGTGAAAGATTTCTTAATATAAAAGGGAGAGTCTGCTTATATTTTTCTTTAATCTGGGGTTTTTTATCTTTATTTCTTATTGTTATAATCCATCCTATTACTAAAAATTTTTTAAGACTAATACCTACATCATATGGAAGTATATTCATTTACATAATATCATTATATTTTTTAATAGATTTATCAATTACTATAACTTCTATAGTTGAACTAAATCTAAAACTAAAAAAACTAAATGTTTTATCTAATGAAATAAAAACAAAATTACATCATCTTAAAGATGTAACCGATGACAAAGAGGAGAGTATTGAAGCTAAAATTAAAGAACTTAGAAGAAGGTATAATAATGTAATTAGTAAAAGGATAAATCTTCATGCTAGATTGATAAAGGCCTTCCCAAATATAAGGTCTAATAAATTTAATCATATTTTAAAGGATGTAAAAAAGCATATAGAAAGGCTATATAAATAAAAAAACAACTATAAAGTATCGACAAAGTAAGCAAAAATGTCCGCCAGTCCTCGGATTTGGAAAATATAAAGAAACGGTCGAAAATAGAATTCCAAACTCGCTACGCTCAAACAATGGAATTTAAACGATTTTCTCCCTTATTCTATATTTTCACAAATCCTGCGTTATGCTACCATTTTTGCTTACTTTGTCTACATATATCTTATTAATACATTGATAAGTTGTAACTCTATTATTTAATTAATTGCTCTTTAAGTTTTAATGTTGCATTATAGGGATCATCTGAAGACATTATATATGACATTACGGCTATGCCGTCGGCTCCTGCATCTATTACTTCTTTAGCATTTAAATGGGATATACCCCCAAGTCCTATCACTGGAATATTAACTTTATTTTTTATTTCTTTTAAAAAGCTAAGTCCCTTTGGCTTAAGCCCTTTTTTACAATTGGTTTCATATATGTGGCTAGCCAACAAATAGTCAGCTTCTTTTTCACAAGCCATTATACTTTCTTCAACTTTATGAACAGAAACACCAACTAAGCCATTGTAATTAGTTTTTTTCTTAACAAAATCTTTATAGGTAAGATGTATCCCCTCTGCACTAACTTTTTTTGCAACTTCTATATTGCCATTTATAATAAGCTTTGTATCTGTATCTTTTATAATCTCTTTTATAGATAGTGCTATATTAAGAAGTTCTTTATCATTCAAATCCTTTTCCCTTAATATTATTACATCTACACCGACCATAACAGAATCTCTGATAACATCTAGATAATCTTTATTTGATATTTTTCTATTTGTTATCAAGTAAAGCATTAGTCATCTTCCCTTAAAATATTAATATTTTTCCCTTCCATTACTTTATTCATATTTCTCATTGAACACATTTTACCGCACATTGTACAACTATCTTCGTGTTCAGGAGTTGATTCGGCTCTATATCTTTTAGCCTTTTCAGGATCTATCGATAGTTCAAACATTTTATTCCAGTCAAGATTTTGTCGAGCTTTACTCATTTCATTATCCCATTTTCTAGCTCCATTTACTCCTTTAGCTATATCAGCGGCATGGGCAGCAATTTTAGATGCTATAATTCCCTCTTTCATATCATCAAGAGTTGGTAGTCTAAGGTGCTCAGCAGGTGTTACATAGCATAAAAAGTCTGCTCCATGACTTGCTGCAATGGCACCACCTATGGCACTGGTAATATGATCATAACCTGGAGCTATATCTGTAACAATAGGTCCTAATACATAAAATGGCGCTCCATGACATAATTTTTTCTCCATTACCATATTTGCTTCTATTTCATTTAAAGCCATATGTCCCGGACCTTCTATCATAACTTGAACATTTCTTTCCCAAGCTTTAAGGGTTAACTCCCCTAGTACCATTAATTCATGGATTTGACATGGATCTGACGAGTCATCTATACATCCTGGTCTACATGCATCCCCTAGACTCAATGTTATATCATATTTTTCACATATATCTAATAACTCATCATAATACTCAAAGAACGGATTTTCTTTATTGTTTAATTCCATCCAAGCATACATTAATGACCCGCCTCTAGATACTATATTTGTTATTCTATTATTTCTCTTAAAAACATCTGCCGTTTCCCTATTTATCCCAGCATGTATTGTTACAAAGTCAACCCCGTCCTTACCATGTTTCTCAACTACTTTTAAAAATTCTTCTGCCGTTATATCCTTTAATTCCTTATCATAAAACCCTACCGCATCATATATAGGAACTGTACCTATCATAGCAGTTGACATATCAACAAGTCTTTTTCTAAACTCTTCAGTTTTACCATATGAACTTAAATCCATTATGGCTTCTGCTTTCATATCTATTGCCTTTTGTACCTTATCAAGCTCCACATCTATATTACAACAGTCTTTAGATATACCTAAATTAACATTTATTTTAGTCCTTAAACCTTCACCTACACCTTCAGGACTTAAGGTTTTATGATTTTTATTCACTGGAATTACTATTTTCCCATCGGCAATTAAGTCTCTTATTTTTTTTGCATCGGTCATTTCTTTTTGAGCTACTATTTCCATTTCTTTAGTGATAATGCCTTTTTTAGCAGCATCCATTTGAGTTGTATAATTCATTTTATCTAACCCCTTTATATTTTATTTAAATTCTCATCCAATCTTTATATACAGGATGATAGCCTCTTTCATATATTGCTTCTCTTACTTCCTCAACAGTCCTTTTGTCTGATATTTCAAACTGACTTGTATCTTTATCAGATGATGTATGTCCTCCAACTGCAGTAGTAACCCCTGCAGACATTTTTGTGACCCCTAGTGGAATTAAGTTGTTTCTAAACTCTTCTTTTTCCCTTGTGGATATATTAATCCCTATATTATGTATAAATAATCTTGTCGCTAACATTATCTGAACTATATCCTTATCTGTAACTTTATACACATCATCAAAAACTCCCACATGGGGTCTTATCCTAGGAAGAGAGATACTTACATCTACATCTGAATATTTACCTTGTAAATATTTAGCATGTAACCCTGTCATGAAAGCTTCTTTTCTAAAGTCATTAAGCCCTAACAATGCCCCTATATTCACCCTTCGTATTTTACCTTTACATGCCCTCTCTGGTGCATCTAGTCTAAATCTATGTTTTTTCTTAGGCCCTGCTAAATGGACCTTATCATATACCTCTTCATCATATACCTCTTGATAAATTGTTAATCCATCAACCCCTGCCTCTATTACTTCTTTGTATTCACCCTCCGTTAAGGGATATATTTCAATAGTTACAGAGTGAAAATATTTTTTTAATATTTTAACAGCTTCTACTATATAAGAAACAGGAGTATGTTTCTTTGATTCTCCAGTTAAGAGTAATATATGCTTTAAGCCAGTTCTAGATATAGACTTTGCTTCTTCTTCTATTTCTTCCATGGTTAGTTTTTTTCTCTTAATCTCATTATCAATATTAAAGCCACAATAAGCACATTTATTCACACAGTAGTTGGCTATATACATAGGTGTATATAAAACTATAGCCTTTCCATGATGTTTTAATGCCAGTCCCCTAGCCCTATTAGCCATTTCTTCTATATATTTACTTGCTTTATTAGATAATAAAGTTAGGAAATCGTATTCATCAAGCTTATGCTTATTTAGTATTTTTTCAATATCATTATCTGTAATGTTTTCTGTTACTTTTTTGAAATCTATATCTTTGTATTTAGTATATACTTCATAAAACCCCATTACTTATCACCTTCGTTTAGAAAGCCTGTTAGTGGTGATGATGCCTTGGCTAATTTACTGCTCTCCCCTAACTTTGCCTGATATGCAATCCTTCCTGCTTTAACTGCATAGGAAAATGCCTTAGCCATATTTATCGGATCTTCTGAAGTAGCTATAGCTGTATTTACCAATACTGCATCGGCTCCCATTTCCATAGCCAAGGAAGCATCGGAGGGTCTTCCTATTCCAGCATCAACTATAATAGGAACTTCATTTATCTCATCAATAATTATTTGTACTAATTCCTTAGTCCTTATACCCCTATTAGTACCTATAGGAGATCCCAATGGCATAACCGCTGCTGCTCCAGCTTCAACCATTCTTTTAGCCGCCATCAAATCGGGACTCATATATGGAAGTACTATAAAACCTTCCTTTGCCAATACTTCCGTTGCTTTAATAGTCTCTTGATTGTCGGGTAATAAATACTTATTATCGGATATAACTTCAATTTTTACCCAATTTCCACATCCCATAGCCTTGGCAAGCCTAGCTATTCTAATAGCTTCCTCTGCATTCCTTGCTCCTGAAGTGTTTGGTAATAAAGTACATTCCTTAGGAATATATTCTAAAATATTTTCCTCTTTAGATTCTAGATCAACCCTTCTTAATGCCATAGTTACTACCTTAGTTCCACATGATTCTATTACCCTTGGTAAAATATCATGACTTGGAAACTTTCCAGTTCCTATTAATAATCTACTATCTAATTCATAACCTCCTATTGTTAATTTTTTCATATTATCATCTCCTATTAAACATCTTTTTCATCTAATATAAGTCTTAAAACCATATTAGCCTGATGATTGGCAGCAATTGAAACCCTAGGTGCCATTAATCCGCATCCTGGCTTTGCCTCTGATGTAAAGTCTCCAACCATATAAAATCTATCATTAACCTTTTTTGTTTTTATTGTATTATTGGAAAAATAGCCTGCAACTCCAGAAGCTCCCACGATATATTTATTTGGCAATTGGGATAAAACTGTATTAACAATCTCAGCCTTACATTTAGGATTATCAAAGGCTTCCACCACTATATCTACTTTCTGAAATACTGACTTTATATTACTTTGATCTAAATAAGCATTTTTAGTTTCCACTTCTATAAAGGGATTAATTTTATTTAGCTGATCCTTTAAGGCATCGGTTTTATACATCCCTATATGTTCAATATAATATTGTTGTCTATTAAGATTACTAGGCTCGACCACATCAAAATCTACCAATAATAATTTACCTACTCCTAATCTTGCAAGGGAAATAGCTATATTAGAACCTAATCCTCCTAGACCAGCCACTGCAACATATGCATTCTTAACCTTTTCATGAACTCCCGGAGTATGTCTTGAAACCATTAACCCCTCCAGCTCTTCATGGGATGGTTTTTCACCCCTTTTTATTAATGATATTTTATCCCCTTCTTTAACCTCTGTATCTTCTTTTATAATAAATCCATTTAATATTACAATATCAGCATCTGACTTATATTTGTCCCTAATACTAAAAGCCGTCATACCCCTATAAAATTCAATATTCTTTTCATTTACTATAATTTTCATCTTAACCCCCTCCCACAAAACTAACTATCTCTATTTCATCTTCGTGGATAATTATTCTCTCTGAATATTGCTCTTTTTTTACTATTTCATAATTTAATTCCACAACAACCTTATCTTCATCTAAATTTAACTTCCTAAGCATTTCAGATATTGTTATTCCAGCTTCCATATCTGATTTTTTTCCATTAATAATCATCTTTCTACCTCCCCACCAACAAAAGTGCTTACACTTTTGAATTTTAAATTGTAAATTATAAATTTTAAATTAAAAGCATATTAGCTTTTAGTATTTTTCTTACAACTTAATAGATAACCTTTCTCTTTAAATGAAATATACGTTTTTTAAACCGACATAAAAAAAGAGCTTACTTAAAGGTAAGCTCTATATACGCCAAGTATAGATTAAAGCTTCCCTTCGGTAGTATTA
Organism: Dethiothermospora halolimnae; assembly: GCF_037577855.1. Lineage (NCBI taxonomy): Bacteria > Bacillati > Bacillota > Tissierellia > Tissierellales > Thermohalobacteraceae > Dethiothermospora > Dethiothermospora halolimnae. Next base: position 41,062 of record NZ_JBAKFX010000012.1, read on the forward strand.
ACTACATCAGGTTCAAAGGGTCAGGATATTATCCTTCTCAGCCACTTGGCCCCCCTAGCTACATATTCAATTGTTAACTTGACTCTATTATAACACTAAATAAATAATTGTAAAGTCATAATTTAATTATTTTTCCCAGTTTTAAAATAAATATACCTTTTTTTACTCCCTACCATGTAGTTTTTCTAATCTATCTTTTATTTCCTTTTCATATCCATTTTCAGTGGGATTATAATACTTAACTCCCTCAAACTCTTTAGGCAAATACTGTTGTTTAACAAAATTATCGGGATAACTATGGGAATATTTATAGCCCTTACCATGACCAAGTTTCTTTGAGTCTTTATAGGAAGCATCCCTAAGATGCATCGGCACAGGTCCAGTTTTTTTGTTTTCCACATCACTAAGGGCTTTATTTATTCCAGCATATGATGCATTACTCTTAGGGGCCCCTGCCACATATACTGCTGCTTGGGCTAAAGGTATTCTCCCTTCGGGCATACCTATAATATTTACTGCCTCAAAGGCAGAAATTGCTACTTGTAGTGCATTGGGATCGGCATTTCCCACATCTTCAGATGCACATATTATTATTCTTCTTGCAATATATTTAGGATCCTCTCCAGCATATATCATTTTACCAAGCCAATACAGTGTTGCGTCGGGATCAGAACCCCTCATACTTTTTATAAAAGCAGAAATAGTATCATAATGCTCATCACCATTTTTCTCATATTTTAAAGCCCTTTTTTGAACACAATCCTGTATTATATCAGTGGTAATTTTTATGACCCCTTCCCCATCTGGGTCTGTTGTCAAAACTGCAAGTTCCAATCCATTTAATGCTATTCTAGCATCTCCATTACTTACATTAACTAAATGAGACAATGCATCATCAGATATAATGGCATTAAACATCCCTAGTCCATCACTTTTATCTTCTAAAGCTCTTTTTATTATTTTTTCAATTTGAATATCATTTAAAGGCTCTAGTTTAAATACCATAGATCTTGATATTAGTGCCTTATTCACTTCGAAGTAAGGGTTTTCAGTGGTGGCTCCGATCAATATAATCGTACCATTTTCCACATGGGGTAATAATGCATCCTGTTGTGATTTATTAAATCTATGGATCTCATCTATAAATAAAATAGTCCTTTTATTATACATACCTAAGCTATCTTTTGCTTTTTTTATCACTTGTCTTATGTCCTTTACTCCAGAGGTTACTGCATTTAGCTGTTCGAAATCTTTTTTAGTTGTATTAGCTATGATCCTTGCCAATGTGGTTTTCCCAGTACCTGGAGGTCCAAAAAATATTACAGAACTTAGTTTATCCGCTTTTATAGCCCTATACAATAGTTTCCCTCTGCCAATTATATGCTCCTGTCCAACAAAATCATTAATAGTTTTAGGTCGCATTCTATCAGCAACGGGAGCAGATTTTTTCAAGTTATTTTCGGCACTTAATGTGAATAAATCCAACTTATCTCCTCCAATTTAACTTAATATTTCATTTATAACCTTTATAGAATAATCTATATCCTCTTTACTTATATGTCTGTGGGTTACAAATCTAATTATCTCATCTGTTACTTCCGATGTAAGTATTCCCCTATCCTTCATTTTTGCTACTAATTCATTTGATTTATAACCAGTATTTTTAACATTTATCATTAAAATATTTGTATTAATTGTTTCTTCATCTATTTCTATTCCGTCTATGTTGCCAAGTCCTTGGGATAAAAGTTTAATATTTTTATGATCTTCATAAAGTCTTTTAGTCATTCCTTCTATTGCTATTATACCAGCTGCAGCTAATATTCCAGCTTGTCTCATTCCTCCACCTAACATTTTTCTAAATCTTCTAGCCCTTTCTATAAATTCCTTATTCCCTGCCAATATAGATCCCACAGGAGCAGATAGTCCCTTTGATAAACAGCACATCAAGCTATCAGTATATTGAGTTATTTCTTTAACATCACAATCTAAGTATGTAGCGGCATTAAATACCCTAGCTCCATCTAAATGTACCGGTATATTATTGCCTTTAGCAAGATCATATATTTCTTTCATTTTCTCAGGGGGTACAACCACTCCACCTGCCATATTATGGGTGTTTTCCAGACAAATAAGTCCCGTCTGAGGATGATGTATATCCATATCTTTACATATAGCATCCTTTACATCATTTACGTTCATTATGCCATTATGACCTTTAATTGTTTTAGCCTGAAGTCCTGAAAGAAAAGATAATCCAGCTACTTCATATCTGTATATATGGGCCCAATCTTCCAGTATTATTTCTTCCCCCCTATTTGTATGACATAATAATGCCAGCTGATTACCCATAGTTCCAGTGGGTACAAATAGTGCTGCCTCTTTCCCTAACTTTTCAGCTGCTATTTTTTCTAATTTATTTATGGTTGGATCTTCACCATATACATCATCTCCCACCTCTGCTTCATACATAGCCTTTCGCATCTCTTCGGTGGGCTTTGTTAATGTATCACTTCTAAATTCTATTATTCTCATTGTAACAACTCCTTATATAGTATTCTATATTCAATTATATAACAAGTATTTAGAGTTAGTAAATAAATTCAGTATAGAAATTATAACTTTAACAGGCCAATTTAGCCATTAGAACTTTAGTATTATTCTTAAGTATGGTAAAATGTATTAGATTGATAGATTATTTATAAGGAGGATTTTTTATGGGGATTTTTGATAGACTAAAGAAAGTCGTTAAAGCCAATAAAAATGCTAATGTTAAACCTCAAGATGAAAGGAACATTTTCAATCTTAAAGTTGGAGATATTGTAAGTATTGAAGATGTTGATTATGAAGTTAAGGGGGTAATGAAACTTAATGATAGCGGTTGGAAATGGACAGAATATAAAATTAAAGATGCTAGGCAAACTTATTGGTTAAGTGTTGAAGAAGATGATGAAATAGAGATTAGCCTTAGTCATAAAGTCACTGCTATTACTACAGAACCCCCTAAGAAATATGAATATGAAGGTGTTACATATTATATGCAAGAGGGTAGCGAAGCTGTTGTAGAAGACGTTTCTGGAAAAATAAATGTTTCAAAGGGAGATAGGGTTGATTACTATGAGTATAGCGATAGTGATGATGAAAAACTATTGTCTATTGAAATATGGGACGGACAAGTGGAGATGAGCAAGGGAAGATGGATTGAAACTTTCGAAATAGAAATCTTCCCTGGAAGTTAATAATTTAAATACTTTTAGATACAGGAGGGTTAAAAATTGATCACCGTTTTACTACATTCCATTAAGGCCCTACATATATCTTTGGAAAGAAATAATATATATAAGTTATTAATTATAGGATTTTTAAGCTTAATAATATGTTCATCCGCCTTTTATTATTTTGAAAGTACTGCTAATCCTGAACTTACTTTTTCCAATGCCCTATGGTGGGGATTTGTCACTATCACAACTGTAGGTTATGGTGACTATTATCCAGTGACTCCGGCAGGTCAAATAATAGCTGTCATCTTAATGGTACTGGGGATTAGTGCCTTTGGCTTTATTACTGCTGCTGTGGCATCGGCTTTTGTTGAAAATAAATTGAAGGAAGGAATGGGTCTTATGGATATAAAGTTTGAAGATCATATAGTCATAATCGGCTGGAACAATAAGAGTGAAATTATACTAAAGGAACTTATTGAGGATAATCCCGATTCTAAAATTGTAATAATAGATAAAAGGGAAAAGCTTATATTAGATGAAAAGAACGTATTCTTCGTTCATGGTGATCCAACTAAAGATGAAACCTTAAGAAAAGCAAATATAGAAAAGGCCCACACTGTAATTGTAGTGGCCGATGAAAACCTAGAAGATGATAGAACTGCCGATGCTAGATCAGTTTTAATCTGTCTAGCAGTTGATAAACTTAATACAAATATTCATCTTATAGCAGAAGTATTAAATAAAGAAAATATTTCTCACTTTGAAAGGGCAAATGTGGATGACGTAATAATAAGTAGCGAAATGAGTAGTAGAGTAATGGTTAGGAGCGCTCTATATAAAAATGTAAGCCATGCTCTAAAGGAACTATTAACTAGTACCTATGGAAATGAAATTTATGAAACTAAAGTTAGCCCTGAAAATGTGGGTATGCCCTTTAAGAACTTAGTTTATAACTATGTGGATAAATACAATGCTGTTATAGTTGGAATAGCCAATAATGGAGTATTTTTAAATCCTAATAAAGATAGAATCACTGAGAAGGATGATATCATCATCTATATTTCAAAGGACAAACTATAAATGAAATGTATTTTATAATTATAACTTGATTATAGAGTATAATTACAAAAAGTAAGAAAAAATGGGAGCTATCCCTCAGGATTTGTGAAAATATAGAATAAGGGAGAAAATCGTTTAGAATTCCACTGTCTGAGCGGAGCGAGTTTGGAATTCTATTTTCCTCCGTTTCTATATATTTTCCAAATCCGAGGACTGGCGACCATTTTTCTTACTTTTTGTCTATTTACCCGTAAATATGAATATCCATAGTTTTTATTACTCTTTATCTTTAGCCATTTTAGCTTTTAATGCAGCTAATTCATCCATTGCTTCACTATTGTCTTCTTTTTCTAAATCTTCAAATTGTTTTTCTAAGTCGTCTCCTGACATCATTTCATTAAGTTCTTCCTCAGCATCTGCTTCATTTTCTATTCTGTCTACCTTTTCACTCATTCTATCAAAGGCATCAAATGCACCTTTGTCATTTAAACTTCCCATAGTTTTTTGGATAGACTTCTGAGCCTCTGCCCTTTTTGCTCTAGCAACTAAAATACCTTTTTTACGTTTAGCCTCTTCTATTTTATTACTTAATTCTCTTAATTTGTTTTTTAGCTTGTCAGTTGCAGCTTTTTGTGATTCCCATTGAGTTCTATATTGAGCTGCTAATTCTTCATGCTCTTTTTTACGGTTTAATGCAGATAATGCAAGGTTATCATCACCTTTAGATACAGCTAGTTCTGCCTTTTTAGCCCATTTATTTACTTGTAGTTCCTGTTCCTGTAATGCACCCTTTAATTTCTTTTCATCGGCTATTGCAGATGCAACTTCTTTTTTTGCATTATTATATTGTTCTGTCATATCAATAATTAATTGATTAAGCATCTTTTGTGGATCTTCTGCTTTAGAGATCATATCATTTACATTTGATTTTACAACTGTTTTGAACCTGCTAAAAATTCCCATCTATATTCCTCCTTAATTTAAGTATTATAAAATTATTCACTATATTTTGATAACTGTTTATAGTGATCCATAAGGGCCATTTCTATACTTTCAATAGTTGCCCTAAATTCATTTATATCTAAATTTTCGCTTTGTAATGTATCAACTATTACAACACTATCTTCTTCTATTGCATAGGCTCCATGAACTAATTCAGATGCATTTAATTCAAGTAGTTTTTTATAAAATTCTTCTCTGTTATTCTGTGGTACAGTCATTATTTTAACTCTAAACAATACAATAGGTTCTAGTAATTTAACCACAATGTTATCTATATGAGCTATATCATCTTCTATTAACCAAGTGCCATCATCAACTTCTTTAAAAACTAAATCCATATCAATCATGTAATTTTCAATAGTATCTTTAATGTTCATCCTAATACCCCCTCGTATATATTTAATACTAATCTTAATTATTATTAGTATATACCTTAATAGTTATAATTTCAATGGAATTTTATAATAAAGGTGGCTAAATCCCCACCTTCATTGGTGCAGGGTGCAAGGAACAGAGAGCAGGGATTTGTTCCATAAAAACTGGACTAGGCATGCCCAGTCCATACAATGAATCTATATATTTAATTTTTATTGAGTAATTTTATAAAGTTTTTTGATATAATTTACCTCATTTTTTATCCCCTTATATATATCGGTTTTCTTATCTAATTTTATTATTTCATCTAATTTCTTTACATTGGCATGGGTTATTAATTGCTCTTCTTCCACTGGTTCAATATAGTTTATTTTTGCTTTTTTATTTAACACCTCTTCTATTATTTTAATTGAATTATTGACAGTTAAAGTTTGTCCTTTTCCTATATTAAGTATTTCTTCCTTTACATCTTGATCTACAATCTCTAATATAACTTTACAAATGTCATCAACATATACAAAATCCCTTTTCTGCTCTCCATCGCCGTATACTTTTATTTCTTTATCTAGTAAAATATTTTTTATAAAGTGATGAAAGGCCATATCTGGTCTTTGTCTTGGCCCATATACTGTAAAAAGTCTAAGTATATCTATGTCCATATCATATATTTTTCCGTAGTAATGACATAGTTTTTCTCCTGCAAGTTTTGTAACCCCATAAAGAGATATAGGTTTCGTGTTCTGTAATTCTGACATTGAAACTTCTCCTCCGTCCCCATATACTGTGGATGAGGATGCATATATCAACTTCTTTATTCCTTTGTTTTTAATAGCCTCAAGTAAGCGTTGGGTAGATGTTATATTATATTTTATATATTCATCAAAATTAATTTCACTACACGTAGTAACTCCCGGAATGTCCGCCAGATGAATTATTGCCTTAATATTTAATCCTTCGATAAGTTTACTTATATCTGGATTTAGAATATTATTTTCTAAAAAAGTGAAGTCTGGATTCCCCTTACAATATCTCAAATTGAATCTTTTTATTTCTTCTGAATAATTATTATAAAAACAGTCTACCCCCAATACTTTATAACCTTTATTTAATAGTGTTTCACATATATTACTACCTAAAAAACCCGCAGCTCCTGTAACTAAAATCATAAAAATGCCCCCTTTTAAACATATATATTATTAATATATGTAAAAAGGGGACATTTTGATTATATTTATTCTGGGATATTAGGAAGTGTTGTATATTCACCCCTATGATTTCTAAGTTTGTACTCTTTATCGTCTTTATCTATAATGTAATAATCGGGCATAAGGGGTATTTTCCCTACATTTGTTGCTATTACATACATAGGCTGTGCTAACCCTGTTGTATGTCCCCTTAATCCATCTCTAATAAGTTCTGCTCCCCTTTCTACAGGAGTTCTAAAATGATCAATCCCTGGTGCAGGTTCACAATAAAATAAATAATAAGGCCTTATGCGAGTAGCTAAAAGTTTCTGATGTAGCTCTCTAAAGGTTTCTACATCATCATTTATTCCTTTTAATAACACCGCTTGATTTCCTACATTTACTCCACTGGATAAAAGTCTATATACTGCTTTAGAAGTTTCTTCTGTAATTTCTTTTGAATGATTACATTGGGTATTAATCCAAATAGGCACTTCATGATAGCCCCCTAACACCTCTAAAAGACCTTCATCTATTCTTTGGGGCAATACTATTGGAGTTCTACTCCCTATTCTTATCATCTCTACATGGGGAATCTCTCTCAATTTAGTAATTATATATTCTAATTTTTCATTTGGTAATAATAATGGATCTCCCCCTGTAACTAGAACATCCCTCACTTCTTCGTGTTCTTTAATCCATTCTAATCCTTCATCTACATCAAATCTTAAATTAATATCATGATTTACAACCACCTCTTTTCTAAAACAATGGCGACAATATATTCCACATTGATCAAGAACAGTAAAAGCTACCCTATCATGATATTGTCTTGCAATGGTATCTGGTCTTTCTTCCTCATTATCTCTATTCTCTTTCCATATCAAATAATCTTCAATACCGTATACATTTTCTTTTTCCTTAAGTGAAGGTACTACTTGTTTCCGGATAGGACAATTTGGATCATCAGTATCCATTAAAGAGGCAAAATAAGGTGTTGTCCCCCATTTTGTATCAAGTGTTTTAATAGCTTTCCTTTCATCTTCGGTTACATTAATAAACTCCTCAAGCCTCTCTAATGTGTTAACAGCATCTTCCAATTGTTCTTTCCATGAATCCATCTAACCTCTCCTTTATTAATTAATATTTAAAAAGACAGAAAATATATATGAATATTATTTTCTGCCTCTTATATTATTATTTCTATATAAGGCTTAAAATTCCTTTTTTTCCTTTTATGTCAATTCGCTAATCCACTTCGAGCCAACTCTCCCCTGTAAGTTTTATTCCAATTGCCCCCAATGGTGCAGTTATTATAATAGATAAAACTGCAATTGCAAGTATTAATTCTCCCGCCTGTACTCCTGCAGTTAATGGTACTGCTCCTATGGCTGCTTGTACTGTAGCCTTTGGAATATATGATATTACACAAAATATTCTTTCTTTCCAGTTTAGATTTGTGCCTGCTACTGAAATTAAAACCCCTATTGTTCTAGCTATTAAACCCACTGCAATAATAAGTAATCCAAGGGCACCTGAATCTATTGCAACATAAATATTTACCTGAGCCCCCACTAAAACAAAAAGTATAATTTCTGCAAGAACCCATATTTTATTAAATTTACTAGATAATTTAGTAGCTACATTTTCATTTTTCTCTAATAAAACAAAGCCAATGGTCATTACTCCAAGTAAACTGGCCATTGGTACTATATCTTTCAAATAATCTTCCAAGCTTGTGAAAAGAATAGCTACTCCCATTAAGATAAGTACTTTTTTCGTGTCAACCATATTAAAGTTTTTAAAAATCTTTAGGATAATGATTGCAATTATTACCCCTATTAAAATCCCCAGTACTATTGATATTGGTATTCCCAGTAATTTAGTAGTAACATTTATATTTCCTCCATATAAACCTAAAAACGTTGTAAATAATGTTATTGCCACAACATCATCTATTGATGCCCCTGCCAAAATCAATGTAGGTATGCCCTTTTTATGACCTAATCTTCTATCAATAAAATTAAGCATTTGAGGGACAACAACAGCTGGAGATACTGCTGCTACTATAAATGCCAACATTCCAGCCTCTATTTTAGATATTTCAAATATGTAACTGGATAAAAATAAAATTGTAAATCCTTCTAATAGCCCTGGTAAAAAACTCATTTTTATTGCAGGAATACCAACTTTTTTGAGAGTATCTTTTTTAATTCCTAAACCTGCCCTTAATAAAATTATAATTAATGCTATTTTTCTTAAATCTGGAGATATATTTAACATATCCTCACTAATAATATTAAATCCATAAGGTCCAATAGTAATTCCTAATATTAACATACCTAGAAGTCCTGGTAACTTCATTTTTTTAAAGATACTGCTGGCTATAATTCCTAAAATAATAATAATTCCTAAACTTAATGCCATGATTATCACTCCTCTTTTTTTAGTTAATAGTTAACAGTTAATAGTTAATAGTCGGGGGTGTTTTTTAGTTTTGGTTGTGTTTATTAGTGTTTGGCTTACTAGGGATTTTATGTCGGTTTGTTTTTTCAAACCATAGATCTTTAAATTTAATTTCCTATTCAATATAAACCTCAATTGTAGGGTCTCAATATATTGAGACCCTTAGGTCTTGCTATGCAAGACCTAACTTACCAAAAACAAAAAACTCCTATTCGATATATAATATAGCTTATATCTCAAATAGGAGTCATCAATTGCCTTTGCAATATTTAATGGCGAACTCCATCGCCTTTTTAATTTTTTAATAAAATCTTTATTTATTATATCATATTTTTTAGATTTTGTATTAATTTTTTTATACCGGAGGATGAATTCGAAGCTACTAAAATTAATGTATAAAAAGTTATATGCTACATAAAGAATATATGCATAAACAGTGCTGCAAAGGGCATTGCAATAAATGTTCTCTGGAAAAATATAATAATCAATTCCCTAAACTTAAGGGGTATTCCCGTAGTCATTATAACAACCACTGTTTCTGCTAAAAATATTATTTGAACCATAGATACCGCTGATACAAAATATCTAGCTCCTTCATGTAATAAATCCACTTGTTCTGATATAACTAATACTGGTAAAAACATCTCTGTTATACCTGCTGGTATAGCTGGTGCTATGGCAGCTGCGTCTGGAACTCCTAATAACTTTACAAACGGTAAAAAGATTAGACCTAGCATATCGAAAAATGGAGTATATTGGGCCAAAATCATACCTATTATACCTATTGAACATAATAAAGTTATTACCTTAGGTACCACAACTATTCCACCAAGTAAACTATCCTTTATCTTATAAAGAATATTTCCCGATGTATAAGCTCTTTTTACTGCTCTATCTACACCTCTTTTAAGTATTCTTGGATTAAGTTCTAATTTAGCTTCTTTTTTAATTTCTCCTTTTGTTTGAGTCTTGCCATTATAATATAAATCCCTTTTTCTTGAAATAGGTGGAATTCTTGATACTATTATGGCTATAATAAATGCTAATGCAAAGGAAGAAAAATATACTTTTAAAAAATGTTCCTTTAATCCTGCAGTACTTATTACTAATACCGCGTATCCAACACTTACAGCACTAAAACATGTTGAAACTATACTGGATTCTTTTTCTGTATAAGCACTTGATTTATACATTCTGCTTGTTATTATTACCGCCATTGATGATGACCCAACAAATGATGCTACCGCATCAACTGCACTTTTTCCTGGAGTCTTAAAAAGGGGTCTCATAAGGGGTTCTAATATAACTCCAAAGAAGTCTATACAACCATACTCGGTTAAAAATGGAATAAAGAACGCTCCCACCGGTATGATCCATGCAACGCCAACAACTATGGGAGGTATAACCATTCCTCCTGTTTTAGCCCCTATTATTATTTCTGGCATTGGTAGCCCTAGGGTTGCATTAAGGGAATACATAACTGCAAAAATACCACCTAATAAATATAAAACAGGATGTATTATTGAGTCTCCTGAATAATATTCATGCAACTTACTACCTTCTTTAGCTTTAAATTTACCATAAAAACTTAATATACCATTACCGGCAACTACTAGTGTTACTAACCAAAGTCCAAAATTACCTAAAATTTTGATAATACCGTTGTAGATAACACCAAATAAAATTTGACCTGACTCTCCATTGATAGTAAAAGGAATAAAGAAAACTAAAATAGCTATTGCTGTAAATAAAACCGATAATGTTAATCCCCTCATATAATCAGTTTTATTAAGCTTAATGGAATCCATGACCTTTGAGTCATTTAAATCAAGTTCTTCTACATTAATATCTTTTTGTGTACTTAGATTAATAGCTTCCATTTTTATGCCTCCTTCTTTTTATTTTGTTTGATTATTTATACTGCAAAGGCCATGCCAAAAGTCTTTGATTTTTGAAATTTCTATGATTTCGTAAATATAAGCATCCCTTTTATCAACTATTATCGAATCTCCTTTGTCCATTTTTCTGTTGTTGAGGGATTCGTAATCCCCTAAGTCCACTTCCCGTTGTTGGGGGATTCGTAATCCCCCAACTTACTATCTTTCTCAAATAGAAAAATACTACCCCTATTAAGCAAAAGTCCAATATACCCTTCCCCATAATAAAAAATAGTCTGCAAAATTTGCACACTTGCAAATTTTGCAGACTATTTTTTACCATATTCCTTAAGTTTATAATGAAGACTCCGTTCACTTATCCCTAGACACTCCGCTGTTCTTCTTTTATTCCCATTAAAATATTTCAATGTATTTTCGATGGATATTTGTTCTATCTCTTTAAATGTAGCTCCTAATTTAATTATAATATTTTCATCACTATTCACTAAAGGAGTATTCCCCTTATATTTTTCTGGAATATCATCTAAACCTATATATTCTTCATCAGAAAGGGCTACTAACCTTTCCACAAGATTTTCCAATTCTCTGATGTTTCCAGGAAATTTGTAGTTTTTAAGTTCTTTTATTGCCTTTTTATCTAGTCCTTTAATACTCTTCTTTAACTTTTTATTATGTATATTTAAAAAGTAATTTATAAGCAACGGAATATCCTCTACCCTTTCCCTAAGTGATGGGAGTTTTAATGTTATTACATTTAATCTATAATATAAATCTTCTCTAAAATTACCTTTTTGAACCTCTTCTTCTAGGTTCTTGTTTGTGGCTGCTATTATTCTAATATCAACCTTTACGCCTTTTTCTCCTCCAACTGGAGTAACAGTCATATCCTCTACTACCCTCAGTATTTTAGATTGAAGTTGAAGGTCCATCTCTCCTATTTCATCTAAAAATAAAGTACCTTTATGAGCCAATTGGATTTTACCTAATTTCTTTTTGTTGGCACCAGTGAAAGCTCCTTTTTCGTATCCAAATAATTCACTTTCCAATAAGTCTCCAGGTATAGCGGCACAGTTTATTATTTCTAGATTTTCATCTTTTCTTTTGCTATTAAAGTGTAAAGCCTTAGCTATTAAGTCTTTTCCCGTTCCGCTTTCACCTGTTATCAATACAGTAGTATCTAAGTCTTTTATCTTATTTACTTGTTTTAAAACCGAATAAAGGGCCTCGGATTTACCAATTATCCCCTCTACTCCATAATCTCTATCCACAACTTGTTTTAAATTTTTTAAAGAACCACTTATCCTTTTATGTTCTAAAGCCTTTTTTATAAATACAAAGAGCTCCTCCACATCTATTGGTTTAGTTACATAATGACTGGCTCCTTCCTTTATAGCCTTAACCGATGACTCTATGCTTCCAAATGCCGTTATTATTATAACTTGTATCTCTTCATCTATACTTTTTATTTCTTTCAATACATCTATACCGCTTACACTGCCTATTTTAAGGTCTAACAATACCACATCTATATTATTTATCTCTAATATATCCTTAACCTCATTTGGGTCCTGTGTAGATATAACTTCATAATCATCTTCAAGAGCAAACGTAAGGGAATCACATATGGATTTTTCGTCATCAATTATAAGAATTTTTTCCAATATAGATTCCTCCTAACTAAATTTTTTTTTAAATACTAAATCTATTTTTGTACCTTGTCCCTTTTTACTATGTATTTTTATTTCCCCATTGTTTTCTTTTATATATTTATAAGATATAAATAAACCTAAGCCTGTCCCATTTGATTTAGTTGTATAAAAAGGGTCAAATATATTCTTTACATCCTTTTCTTCTATTCCTTTTCCATTGTCTTGTATAGTTATCATAACTAAGTTATCCCTTTGTTTTGCCTCTAATTTTATCTCTCCCCCACTTCCTATAGCTTCAGCACTATTTATAAGTAAATTTATTAGTATTTGTTTCATTTGTTGTTTATATCCGTAAATACTTATATCATCTATACTATAAGTGAACTTTATATCCTTCCGACTTAATTCTCCTACAAACAATTCTTTTATTCCCTCTATCAAATACTTCAACCCTATATTTTCCATCTTCATTCTTTTAGGTTTAGAATAATCCAAGAGTTCTGTAAGCAAACTATTTAATCTATCTATTTCCTTTGGCACCTGATTAGTTATCTTTTTTCTAAATTTCTCATTATCATATTTCATAGGTAATAAATCTATATATGTTTTAATTGCTGTAAGGGGGTTTCTTATCTCATGGGCTATCCCCGATACCAACCTACCTATGGACTGCATCTTATCTTTTTGGTTTAACTTTTTTTCGTATACAATAACATCCGTTATGTCCCTAAAGGTAAGTACCGCCCCCATATGATCATTGTCCCCATATAATGGCCATAGAGTATAGGAAAAAGTTATTTCTTCATGATTATCTACAAAAGTTTTTTCACTAAGTCTATATTTCTTACCATCATTTATACAACTTTCTATCTTATCTATATCAAAATATTTATGTGAATTCCCTTTTGAATATTTACTTCCAATCAAGTCCTTACCTATTCCTATAAGCTCTTCACACCTTCTATTTATAGTAGTTAAGCATCCATCTTTATCAAATGTTATGAGACCTATACCAAGATTATCCAAAACCTGCTTTTTAAACCTATAATTATCTTCTATTATCTTTTGTTTCCTTTCAAGTTCTATATTTTTTACATTTAATTCTTTAGTTCTTTTTTCCACTTCTTTTTTAAGTATCTTATTAATTCTATATATAATTAAAAATATGGCTAAAATAGCTATAAATACTGCTGATAGAATATATATTGCATATTTAAAATCTTGTAGTTTGATTACTTCTTTTTCTCCAAACCACTTTTCATATATCTTTTCATACACTCCATCTTCTTTTAGTTCCTTTAATGCATTATTAAATTTATTTCTTAATTTATAATTCCCATTTTTAAAAGCAATACAATAAGGAGTTTGATTAAACTCATATCCCACCATTTTTATATCATCTATAAGATCTTTTTTCCTTATTATATGGGAACCTACTAATTTACTCCCTAAAACAATGTCAACTTCATTATTCATAAGCTTTTGTAAGGCCCCTTCTAGGTCTGAAAACAATAATATATCAACATTATCCACTTCAGATACAACATGTTCTGCTAAATCATTTCTTTGTATAGCAACTTTTTTTCCTTCCAAATCACTTATATCAAATACAAAAGGAGCTTCCTTTCTTACAAAATATATAAGAGAGTTTTCCAAATATTTATCAGAGAACTCATACTTTTCATTCCTAACTTTATTATAACTCATTCCCTGTATTGCATCTATATCTCCACTTTCTAAAGCTTTTAAAGCCTGTTGCCAATCCATAGGTTTAAACCTTATATCTATACCCATTTCTATAGCTAAAGCTCTCATAATATCTACATTAAATCCTCTATAATCTCCATTCTCATCAACAAACTCATAGGGAGGATAGTTTCTATCTCCCCCTATTGTTATTATATCTTTGTCTTCAGCAAAAGAGGGCTTGGACAAAAATAATATTAGTATAATTAAAATAACTTTGTTTATATCTTTCAAGTGATCCAGCCCCTTACTTAAAACTAAATTTTTTAACTCCTAATACAAATTATAGATATTTCTTCAACTTATATCTTGGTATATTTCTACAAAATTTCATATAATATTTATCATTACCAGCTGTCAATCCTAGAAAGGTCTAAAATCATAATTATAAAAAATATAATTACCAGTATAATCGTAAAAACACTACCAAACTTCATCATATCAATCATAAATTCACTGGGCTCAACATCCCTATCCTTATATCTCCATTGTTCTGACATTCTAAACATTTCCTCAGGATGCTTTAAAGTGTATATACTTAATAAACATATGGGAACAGCAAAAGCCATAAAAACTATTATTATAAAAATTTTAATTAGCAAGTTTATTCCCCCTTACAAGCAAAATCATTTTATTGAAAACATATATCCTATATTTATCTTATGTTTTCTTCTATATAACTTCTCAATCCCTAATAATACTATCAAACCTATTAATTCTCCAGTAAAATTTAAAATAAAGTCATCAATATCACTTATTCCAGTGCCAGTTATATATTGAATCACTTCTATTAATACAGGTAAGATTATTAAAACTAATATATTCATATATCTTTTCTTTAATAGGATCCCCACTACAAATCCAATAGGTATAAATAGTACTATATTTCCTAGTATATTAATTACTACTATATTAATACCTACGTCTATTGTGTTTGATAAATATTGGGAGATAGTTCTAAAGGGAATCATATTGATTTCTCTAACAGACATTTGACCTCTACCATAAAAAAATAAAGCATTAGACATTAAGATAAAGTAAGCTACAACAAAGTAAATACATAGATATTTTAAGTAACCACTTATGTTTAGCTTTTTTCCCTTTATATATTTCTTCATAAAGCAAAATAAATTAATACTAAAAAAGCTTACTAAAAAAATAATTATCACTTCATAGCTCATATATGTATCAGACAAAAAAATAGATGTATATACAATATACACCACATAAACTATACTGGATAATATGGTTATGATTAGATTATTTATAGTATCTTCAGTTTTTTTATAAACTGCCATTCCAACAATAAAATCTAAGACTAATATAATAAATATCCCCATATACAAATCTAATTTTTCAATAATAAAAAAGTTTATAAATAATAGGATTATTCCAATGGGAATATATAATATTTTATTTATATATATATTTCTAATCAATCTTCGCACCCTTTTCTAAAAATTTAATTTTATCTCATAGTACTCTTCCCTATTATCTTCTGATACTTTATAAAACCCTACAGATTTAAATAAATTCTTTGACCTTTCATTATATTTATATATTCCTTTTAATTTAATAGTTGATAAACCAATATTTTTGGCTCTCTCTAATAGTTTTTTTATTACTTTTTTGCCAATACCCCTTCCCCAGTAGTTGCTATCTCCTAATACTATGGGCATAGTCCTCTGTGACAATGTTACATCTCCTATAGGAATCCACTCATTGCTTTTTAAGGCTTCTATAAAATATAGCTCACCGATATTACTTAAATAGCTATACATTCTTTTTATTGTTTCCATATCATATGTTTTATCGGTAATGCCCTCTGAATAGTATAATACCTCTGAATTTTTGTACC
Source organism: Dethiothermospora halolimnae (assembly GCF_037577855.1). Classification (NCBI taxonomy): domain Bacteria; kingdom Bacillati; phylum Bacillota; class Tissierellia; order Tissierellales; family Thermohalobacteraceae; genus Dethiothermospora; species Dethiothermospora halolimnae. The sequence continues at coordinate 57,520 of NZ_JBAKFX010000012.1, forward strand.
ACGGTAAAGCACAGTTCCATTCATTTTCATTAGATTTCCTTAACCTTAAACCCTCTTCTATTTTTAAAATATTTGGTTGAATAATATTGTCTATCATTGTTATTTCTCCTCTTTTTACTAAACTATACTTCTTTCTTCAAGCTCTTTTTTAATTATTGTGAAAAGATTACTATTGTTTTAACTCACTGGTTTCTACTAAAATAATAACTTTACTAGATGCTCCATACATACTACTTCTAGAAAAGGAAGTTTTAAACTCAATAATTTTAGTTTTGCCTTCGAACTTCCCTCTCTCTTTTATTTCCTCAATATTCCCTAACTTATCTACTAAAAAATATACATTCCCCTCTTCAAATGGAATCATTTCTTCTTTATTGTAAACATTTACTATTCTAAAGTTCCTATATTCCTTATCAAATATATTAAACTCATAATTTTCTTTCAATAAACTAAAAATTTTCTCCCAAGGCATCCTCTCCAATGCTTCTAATAACTGATAAAGACCAACTTCAAAGTCCTGTCCCTCAAAAGACTCAACATTTATCCTTTCTTCTAAAACTATAAGATCTTTGGGATGATTTACTTTGAGTAAACTATAAACATAATAGTTCTTTTTATCTCTGTTAAACAACTCTTTTATATTATAATAAAAAGATTTTTTTACTTTATCTTTATTTATATAACTGATTATGTCCATAAAATCTATTTTCCCATCAAAGGTAGTTTGAAGTAGAAAAGATTTTTTATATTTGATACTTGTGTTTTCAATACCATACTTATCAGTTACACTTTTAAATATTTCTTTCCCATTAAAGTCCTCAATATATGTATTTATCCTAAATTTATTCTCATTACTTTTATAAATGTCATATCCACCAAAAGCAACAATAAGAATAATAATAAATATGATTATATTTTTTTCTTCCTTTTTCATGGTCTCTCTCCTTTTATTCCGTCACTTCTCCCCTAATTAAAACCCTACCATTATCTGGACATAGAGCTTCAAACCTTTTTTTCCTACTAGTACCATAATCTAAGTCCCCATTATTTAATAACGTATATATGTTTGGATATATACATTGCCATAACTCATGACATATAGGAGGGCAGACATCTCCAACAATATGAATATCTCCTGCTTTATGATAGTTAGCCCTACACTTACTCTCTAAAATTGTTAATTTAACCTTAGGCATAATATTTTCCCCCTCTTAAATTTCACCAAATCCTTGCTCTCTGCACCTTTCCCCCTGCACGGAACAAAGAAGTGCCAACAGCACCTTTGTTCTATCTACTTTATTCTAAATACTCCAATACTTTTTTATATAATTTAGGTTGAATTGAAGGATAGGTTAAATCCTTTGGCAATTTATCAAATAACTTTACTTCTCCAATTTCTGATTCAGGTAATTGTTCTATTTTATTAACTTGTCCAAAATAAAGTTGTCCAAAGCTTTCATTTTCTCCAGTTCTACAAACTGAATATATGCTTATAGCCTTTAACTGAACTTCTTTCGCCCCCGTTTCTTCAAATAACTCCCTTTTAGCAGCTTCTTCTACTCCTTCACCATCTTCTATATGTCCCCCAGGTACTTCCCATGTTTTACGTTTTTTATGTTTCACCATTATCCACTTATCTTTATATTTAGCAACAATAACTACATACTTTAATTTATTTTCTTGAATTTCCTTTAAATCATAAAAATTTACAGAAATCATTTAATCATTCCTTTCAGTATACATCATTATACTTATTAAATCATTTTTAGACCTAATTGTAAATATTTCTATAATTTTATAGAACAAAACAATATTTTTAAATTTTACAGTATACTTCTATATCATTGTCTTCGCTATCTCTAAACTCTAAAACCCAATTATCCTTAATTTTAGTCAATGGAAAAACTAATTGAGCATCTAATTCTTTTAATTTAGAAATTAATTTATCCATATTATTAACTTCAAAACTAGGTAGGCAGTTATCACCGTAAGTAACCTTTTCACCAACTTCATTATTATTAAACAAACAAAACCTAAAACCTTGCAAATCAAAAACACTAAAAACATCACTTTTTTCATCTACTTGTTGTGAAAAAAGATTTTCATAAAAAGTTATAGCTCTCTCCATATCCTTAACACAAATATATAAAGAATTTATTTTTATCTCAAAATCCATCTTGATCCCCCCTAATATAATAAATCTGTTGCGAGGTCTAAAATATACTTTCAATTTAAAAGAAAGTCACATTTGACCTACCCTATCTTTAAATCTATATATACTCTTTTTAACATCGATACTCCATTACCATAAATTCCATAATTTCATTTCCTTGTTGTCTTTCAAATCTATTAACTTCTTTAAACCCTACTTTTTCATAGGTCTTAATAGCCCTTTTATTAAATTTTGCCACTGTCAATCGAAATTTTGATATTAAAAATTTTTCCTTGGCAAATTCTATACCTTTATTTAAAAATTCTATCCCCATACCTTGTCCAGCAAAACCAGGGTTCATTCCCAAACCTATATCTATCATTTCTGTGTCAAAGTATACATTGTATTTATTTCCCGCTAGAACTTGGGCACTTTCTCCAAAACAAAAATATCCAACAATTTCTAGTTTTTCATTCTTAACTACATAGTATGAGCCATCTAACAACTCTGTAATATCTTCTTCACTTCCATCCATATCATATATGGAATATATTCCTCCGTATTTCCAACTTGATATCACTATTGCCTCTTTTTGTCCCATAGGTCTTATATTATGATTCATATTTAAATTCCATCCCATCTAAATATTTTTTTATTACTTTTATTTTTTTAGGAGAAATAATAAAATTGTTGACAAAATATATTTAGCGGTACCTTTATTATTTCAAAAAACAATAGTTTCTAATTTGAATTATAACTACGTATCCTTACTGGCACTACTAAATATTCATAACCTATATCTTTATTAGGAATAATAACTGCTGGAGAACTACTTCCTCCTGCAAAACAAATCATTATTTCACTATCATCTATAACCTTTAATCCTTCCAACAAATAACTTACATTAAATCCAATCTCTAAGTCTTCTCCTTCTAATTCAATATCAATCTCCTTTACAATATTCCCAATATCTGCATTAGAAGATATCTTAAGTTTATCATCTGTAATATTTAACCTTACATCAGTTCCACTATTTTGAGTGAAAACAGCAGCTAGTTCAAGTGCTTCCTGTAAGTTACTTTTATTTATACTTATTTTCGTTTTATATTCCTTTGGAATAACTACATCATGGTTTAGATACTCTCCATCTAATAATCTTGTTACAACTTTAATATTATCTATTATAAATAAAGCATGTTTATCCTCCAAGACTACTTTAACTTCCTCATTACTATCATTTGAAAGAAGCTTACCTATTTCAACTAGGGAATCTCCAGGAATAATAGCCTTTGTATCTTCTTTCAGTTCATTTTCACAAAACTGCTTTTTTAAAGCAAATCTATAACTATCGGTAGAAGCCATAATTATCTTGTCTTTTTTTATCTCTACCAATTCACCACTTATTACTTGAAGGTGTTCTGATTTAGATACTGCGAATACTGTTTGTCTTATCATTTCATTTAAAACACCTTCTTTTATATATACAGTATTTTCTTCACCAACTTCTGGCATTTCGGGAAAACTATTTGCGCTAAGTCCCATCAACTTCATTTGAAGATTGTCACACTTTATTTCAACTGATAGTTTTTCATTAACTTCTATTTCTATATACTCATCCTTTATTTTTCTTACAATGTCACTAAATATTTTTGCATCGATAACAAATTTACCTGAACAAGATACTTCGGCTTCTAACTTAACCTCTATCCCTAACTGCATATTATTGGCGATTAATCTAACCTCATTATTTTCTGCGATAACAAGAATACCCTTTAATATGGGCATCGTTGATCTTGATGGTACAGCTTTTCCCACTGCATTTATTCCCATTAGTAGTTCATTTCTTGTAATTTTAATATTCACGTATTCATCCCCTTTTGTATTACTTCGTCAATACTCTAAATTATATGACTTTGTTATTACATCATTTATTATATCATTCTAATTAAAATTAAAATTTCCTCCTCATATTCTAAATATTCCTTAAAATTCGCTAAAAATAAAACCCCCTATAAACTTTTTCTTATTTCTAAGGGAGTTTCATTATTGTATTTACTTTTATGTCAAAGAATAAATTTTCCTCATCAATACCAGTTGAGGAATTGCAATCCCCCAACAACTAAATCATCACTAAACTATTAAAGAATAAACTTAAGCTATATTTTCTTACTCAGTTTCATATAGCCCAGAACTTATCCCTTCTAAAAAAGGTGTTAATCTATCATGATAATATATATTTAAATTATGCAATGCACGGGTACACATTGTATAGAATAACTTTCTTTCATTTTCTAAGTGATAGTTAGCTCTACTGCCATTATAAACTAACACTCCATCAAACTCTAATCCCTTAGATAAATATGACGGTATAACCACTAATCCTCGTTTAAATCTAATATCTTCTTTAGTAATTAATTCGATATCGATTTTATCCTTAATTATATCATAAACTCTTTTACTATCTTTAGCATTTTTGCATATAACAGCTATTGATTTTAACCCTTTTTCTTGTAACTCTTTAATATCTCCTATAATTTTGTTAATCATTTTATCTTCATTGGCCACATTTATAATCTTAGGTTTATCTCCCGGTCTATTAATAGTCTGTATATTATTTTCTTTTAATAAAATCTCCTTAGTAAAATTAAATATTTCCCTAGTGGAACGATAACTTTTAGTTAGTTTAATAATAGATTTCTTACCTTCACTAAATATATCAACAATATTATTGTAATCAGAAAGGCCCATATAGGGATGAATTGACTGATTTAAATCTCCCAAAACAGTTAACTTACTACCTTTAAATATATGCTTAAAAATCTCATATTGAAAGGGGGTATAGTCTTGTGCTTCATCAATAACCACATGTTTTATATCAAATGCCCTTAAAGTACCTTCCAATTCTGCCTTTAACATTAAAATAGGTGATACATCTTCATAAGAGATAAATTTATTTTCAATATTATTTATGGTTTTGTTACCTATATAATTAAGTTCATCAATGCTATGGTCAAGATTAGATAAGTTCATAAAAAGATCTTTATCCTTAAATATATTTTTATAGACTTCAATAGTATCAATAGAAGTCATATTATTTATATCATCCATTAATGGCTTAAACTCTCTATATCTCTGTAATCTACTTAAAGGCTTTATTTCATGTTCAAAATTCGCTTTAAACTTCATTTCTTCTTCTATTTCTTTAAGTCTTATTTTTTGCAGAGGTTTTATTTTATCAAATATTCTATTTCTGATTTTAGTTAATCTTATTTTAATAGGCCAGTAACTAAAACTATCATAAAATAACTCCTCTAAACTCTCTTTAGTTTCTATAACTTTTCCTCTATATACTATGTCATGAAACTTAATTACTTCTTCCTCCAAATACTTTATATATCTTTTTATAACTTGGAGAAAGTCATTAGACCCTTTATACTTAATGCCCTTAACATTAAGTTTATAATCTTTATCAGCATAGGATGATAGTAAATACTCCATTTGATCTATTGAATCTTCAACTATATATTCATCTCCCAGAATTGTAGATGCATATTCAAAAAAAGTTGTTTGTTGCATATTTTGTTCTCCTAATTGGGGTAAAACATCGGAAATATAGTCATTAAATATCTCATTCGGGGAAAATATTATAATATTTTTAGCCCCTATACTTTCATTTCTATATCTATATATTAGATAAGCTACTCTGTGTAATGCTATGGAAGTTTTACCACTCCCCGCTGCCCCTTGGACGATAAGTAATTGATTTTTATCATCTCTAATTACCTTGTTTTGTTCTTTTTGAATTGTAGTTACTATACTCTTCATTTTAGTATCGGAATTTTTACTTAATATTTCTTGTAATATTTCATCATCAATTTTTATATTACTGTCAAACATATACTTAAGCTTAGAATTTAATATTTTAAATTGCCTCTTTAAACTTATATCTCCCTCTATCTTCCCATTCTCGCATAGATAAGAAGCTTTCCCCAATTCATAATCATAATATATACTTGATATCGGAGCTCGCCAATCATAAACCATAATATCTTGAGTGTCTTCTTTAAATAATGTAGAAAGTCCAATATATATGGACTCTATTTCTTCTTCCTCTTCTTTAAAATCTACTCTTGCAAAATAAGGTGCATCTAAGGATCTTTTTAGCTTTTGAATCTGACCATAGTAAAATTCGTGTTTAAACTCCTCTTCTTTTAGCTTACTTAATTGCTGTTCCATAGCATTGACATCTTCAAAATTAGTTCCATCCATATCCACTGTTGTATGGGGTAATTCTTCCCACATAAATCTACGAAGTTTCACTATTTCATCTTTATAATCCCTGATTGACTCACTTTTCTTTTCTATTTGATTATTTATCTCTTCAACCACTTTATTAACCCTAATTTGTTCCCATTTAAACTCTGCTTTATTATTAATAAAAATCCCCCCAATTAATTTTTTAAAAATACTATTGACTTATAAAATGTTTTGATATATAATGTATGTAAGGAATATTTTAATGTATGTTGGTATTTTTATACGCTTTTTAATGATACCATTTTTAATTATGTTCGTCAAGGAAAAAATATAAAAAATAAGGAAGAGACTTCAGTCTCTTCCTTATTTTTTATATTTTTTTAAGAATCATGTAATATCTGTGTTCCGTTGTTTCAACATAACCATCTTTCTCTATTCTCTGTTGCAATTCAACTAACCTGTCGAAACATCTATCTACTGAAAATCCTGGAAATTCCCATTCAATTATCTTAACAAAAAATACCAATGCTCCTATATCATAGAATACTACCTCTTTTATGGTAAAATCTATATTTTCTTCACTAGAAACAAACAAGGGTTTTCTTCATTCCAAACTGTTGTAAATACTTCAAGGGGAATAAAACCCTCTTTAAAATAAAACTTTCTTGTCCTTTCATAAGGTTCATACTCTGCTGAACTATCCAAAGTTTTTACTGTTAAATAAATATAGCCCTTATCCTTACAATAGTTAATACATTCGTTAATTAATTGATGTCCTATGCCCTGTCTATGATATCTTTCTAAAACTCCCAAATTATATATATCAGCTGTATATTCATTATGTACTTTTAAAGCTAAAAATCCCACTACTTCATTGTCATCATATGCTGCAAAAAAATGAAAATCTCTATGTACTATAGATGTTTCTTCAATATCTTCTGGTGGGCTAAACCAAAGGGGTAAATCATTCATTATCTTACTAGTAATTTCTGTCTTCTTATTCTTGTCCATAACTTTTTTAATTTCTATCATCATATAACTTCTTTCCCCCTATTATTCTAATACGTCTTTGCTTTTAAATTGAAAACATTCTGTTAACCTCCAAAGAGATACTAAAGAATCTACTGTATTTTTTCTATTAGAACTTTATACTTCTAGTTTATATTCGTCTATCTATTTATTTTCAAAAACATTCGGTTTGCTTCTTCCGTATATTGAGTAGGAGACCAGGCTTCTCTCCTTTCTACAAATCCAAACTTAGATTGTATTTCATTACTAATTTCTCTTTTATTATTTTTTATAAAATTCTCCATTTGTAGTTTCGATGGAAAAACTATATTCAAGGCATGTTTTAATTCCAACCTTTTAAATACTTTTAAGATATGTAACCCATCACTACAAGCCCCTGGTAAAGACTCTAATTTTTTCTTATCAAAATAAATTCTGACTCCAGGAGTATAATTTTTATTCAAATCAAAGTTTAATTCTTTATATTCCCTTGATGCAACTACTTTCTCCGGGGCCAAACTATTGATTTTAGCTAAATCTATATAATCAAAAAAGTCTTCTGGCTCTCTTAAGTTTCCTCTTATGGTATTAACTACTTTACCTAGCCTAATTAATTCATTATAACTTAGCAACGCTTTATCCTTTATGATTTCTTTAAAACTATTTATTGTAGTTGAGTGACATAGATATTTGCAATCTGAAAATGAGACTTGTCCAATGTTATTAATGTTTTTGTTTTTAATAATATTTTGCAGGTTATAAATCTGTTGTCTATTTTCAGACCAAAGAATTACCTTTCTATTATTATTTATTTCATATCTTAATAAAATTTTTACTCGATTAATATCTTCTTGCAAACCTATACTCCAAATACCACTGGGACTTCGTCCCATAAAGTTACCTTCCTCTATTAAGCATACTAAAGTATCGTACCCCATATCAGAAGCCATTTTTTCAGCTTGCTCTCTATTCTCAGGCCAGATATTTTTATTAAAAGTATCTAATTGTTTATTTACATCATCTATCATATTAAATCCTCCTGAGAACACATACCTAAATATTCATCTTTTAAAATACTATAATGAACCGTATCTTCAAATCCTCCCCATTTTTTAACACGATGTCTTAATGTTCCCTCGTATGTCATACCTAGTTTTTTCATAACCTTCCCCGATGCAGGATTTCGTTTCAAATGTCTAGCGTGTAAACAGTTTAACTTTATTTCTTTGAATGCAAATTCCATCATACCCTTTGCTGCCTCAGTACAATAACCTTTATTCCAATATTTTTTACCTATCCAATATCCAATTTCACCATTTTCATTTTTATTGTTTAAAGATATTCCAATTGCTCCAACCAAATGACCTTCCCCTTTATCCGTTATAGCCAATGTTAATGTTTGATCTTTATCATATTCCTCTTCATGGTTTTCTATCCATCCTTCCGCCATTCCATCTTTATACGGATGGGGAATATTTTGTGTAGTTTTTGCAATATCTTTATCTCCAGCCAATTGTTGAACCATTTTAGCATCGGATAACTCAAATGGACGTAAAATAAGTCTCTCCAATTCTATTGTAGGTAGTTTTTTCATATATATTTCTCTCCTTTATTGCCTATCTGCAATTATTTAAATTACTTATCTATCTCTTTCCCTATTTCTTTAGGCTTGTCCTAATGAATCATATGAGTTGTATATTCTACTTTCTTAACTACTCCATCTATTCATCCTTTTCTAACTATAATATCTCTAGACCCTTTATCGTCAGTTCCAAAATACAATACTTCATAGTCTTTAAACATATCTTTTATCTCTTCATCTTTATAGTATTTGAAAACCATTCCCTTTCTTTCTCCCTTAGTATACTTCATTGTCCCGTCACTAAGTATCACATGGGGATATTCCATATCTTCCTTATCCAGTCTGTCAAAAGAAAGATATACTAGGCCCTTTTGTCTAACAATTCTAAACAACTCATCTCTTGCTTTTAAAGCATCTTCATAATACAAATGGTCTATAACAGCATGGGCCACAACCCCATCAAAAACATTTGAATTAAATTTTATATCAGCGATACTACATACTTTATATTCGTTATAGTTAATTTTATATTCATTTAACATATCTTCCGTTATTTTTACAGAACTTCTTGATATATCAAAACCATAAACATCAAAACCATTTTTCCCACAAACTACACTATATTTACCAAACCCGCAAGCTACATCACATATGCTTTTTATACCATATTTTTTGAAAAAATCAATAAAGATATATTCTCTATTTAAGTCAATATATTTTTTATAATTATCACTGTCTTCATTATTCCAAATGCTATTCCAATATAATTCCAATATTAATCCCCCCTATTCTCCATTTTATATAATATAACTTTACTATTAAATAGACATCCCTATAGAAGACTGCGTCTCTTTATAAAATTCAAATCCGAATTTATTATAAAGTTCTAATGCTCTTTTATTAGCACTCCACACTTCTAATCTAGATTCATTTATACCTTTTGATTTAAAATACTCTAATCCTTCATTTATTAAATATTTTCCTATTCCTTTTCCCCTCCACTTTTTATGGACAAATAAATCTTCTATCAACCCTATCCTTTTACTTTCGTCTCTATCAAAACATAATAATATATTTGCAATAATAGCATCTTCGTCTTTAATAGATATGCTTTTCCATCCCTCTTTATTTTTAAACTCATTTATTTCCTCAACTGTATAGGAACCGTTTTGAAACACCTTACTATGACTTTTTATAAAGCTATTTATTCCCTGATCACTATTAAGGATATTTTCAATAGGCTCAACTCCATCAGGAAGAATATAATCATAATTTTTATCATTTATGTCACATTTGATTATATGCATACCTTCATCATGATTAAATCCTTCTTTACTTTTATAGTAGTTTATATTTTCAGTATCCTCTGAAAAACAACAATGATATACCCTAGCTTCCATATTTTTATATTTATTCCTTATGTTACGGGCCCTTTTCATTAAATTTTCGAAAATAAAATCCTTTATTTCTTGCTTATTTTTATCACTTTCTACTCCTACATTTATGAAAATATTGTATCTTCTATTGTTATATAAATCTGATGATAAAAAAGGAGAAATATATCCCCATCCTAGTACTTCTTTCTCTGGCCCATAGGCTATAATTTTCTTTTCACTTTCCCCTGAATCAATTGTTATATTCATTAACTCTCTCTCCCTCTTAACTTTATTTATTAATATAACTTTTCTTATTGCAACTCCAAAAACAATTTATTTGCTTCTTCAGTATATTCAATAGGTGACCACGTATCCCTTTTATCTAGAAATGAAAACCCTGATTACATTTAACCGCTGATTTCAAATCCCCTTAAGAACACCTATCTAAATATTCATCTTTTAATATTCCCATCTCAATAATATGGTGGTATTTTCCTCCTTTGTATAATTCGTCCCTTAAGGTCCCTTCTATTTTAAATCCACATTTTTCATAACATCTAATTGCTCTAGTATTAAATGAAAATACCGTTAATTTAACTTTATGTAAATTCATTTCATTGAATATAAAGTTAAGCAATACTTCCATAGCATCAGTTCCGTATCCTTTATCTAAATAATCCTTACCTAAAAAGATATAAATCTCAGTTTTTCTATTTTTCCAATCAACTGACTTTATACCACATTCCCCAATATATTGACCTTTATCTATAGATTCAATCGCAAAATCATAATAATCTTTATAACCCGATATTTTTTCGAAATCTTCCTTTACGTCTTTTAATGTCACAGGATAGGGTATCCTTGAAGCTACATTTCTCTTATATTCAACTTCGTTCATAATCTTTAAAAGCTTGTCCAAATCTTCTTCTCTATATTCCCTTAAAATGATTTTTTCTCCGTTAAACATAATATCCCTCCCAAAACTTTCATCCTTATTTAATTATTAAAATAATCCTCTAAATTAACTTGTCCAAACATTTCAGTACCTATCAATTCATCCTTTAGCTGTTCATTAAATTTAACTATGAACTCTCTTTTTTCTTTTAATATAGACTTTGCACCATCAGTATTTAATAATTTAAATCCCCTGTCAATAAAGTCAATTTCAAAATTACCAATTCTATCCTGTAGTTTTTGAAAGAAATATGGATCCCTTTTATCTATCCAATTTGATGCCATAAATATAGATAAGACACCTATTTCGTCTAATATATCTGCATCCCTCAAGACTTTTAAACAATAATCTTCTTCATCTTCCCGTTTATTTGAATGTTTCTCTATTAAGTATAATAATCTATTAGGTTCTTCCATAGAATTATATATCGATGGATTTTCTTTTAACCAATTATGTACAATTTCCCTTCCTTTTAATGCATGTCCCTCTTTTTTTATAATTCTACCTATATCATGCAAGATGGCAGCTAAACGCGTAAGTATAATTTCACCTTCTGATAATCCCCTATTTTCTCTTCCAAGAATTTTATTTACATAACTTTCAACTCTAAATGAGTGCAACCCAATAAATTCCCAATTATTTCTCCAAAGATGTACTCTATCATGGTTGACCTCTTTGTCTTTTATATAAGATATAAGAAATTTTCTCCCTTGATCTAGAATATGTTCTTTCACTGTTTATCCCCCTCCTTATCTCCTTTATAGCTATATAAAATATTGCTTATGCTTCTTATATTTTCTCCTTCTACAACTAAATAGGCTAACTTCATAAAAACCTCCCAAATAATATAAAGCTTATATGGTGAAACTATTCTAAATTTTATTAATAATCTGTTTTTATAGGATATTTCATATTATATCTTATTTTTCTAACTTTTTCTAGTATAGTAACTTAGGAAGAATTTAATGTAAATAAACAAAGGCGCCGTTGGCGCCTTTGTTAGTCCAGAGAGCAGGGAGTTATAAATCTTCAACTATAATGTTCCTTTACTTTTTAAAGCTATAGGTTGTCTTATAATAGTTTTTAAGTTTTCAGGCTTTGTTCTTCTCGGATTATTTAAATAAATTTCATGATGTTTTCCAACTTTATTATAGTCATTTGTTTCTATATATTTATGTAACTTTTCAACTGTAGATTCTTCTTCAATATAGGGACCTATATGCATTATTTGTGCTACTAATCCTTCTTCTATGCTTTCAAACCTAAGTTTTGGAAGCGAAGATAAGTCTTTCTTCTTTTTAACCATATCTATTGCTTTATTGACTAAATCTGTTGTTACAATTTCAGGTTGCATAATTAAGGCTGTCCATTTCCAAATATCCTTATTCCCCATAGAAAAGTCCTTCATTTCTTCTGTCCACCATAACCCTTCAAGGGGGAGTACCCCATAATCTAAGCCCTTAGGCTGCTTTTTTATCATAAACTTCACCTTGTAAGAGACACTGAATAATGCTTCTATAGCATCTTTATATTCCTGTGATGTATTGGGATCACCACAGCCGTCAATCATTAAAAAATTAAACTTAGGGACTTCTACTATTCCCACCTTTTTGGAAGAAGACTTGTAAAGGTTCTTAAACTTCTTTTTAAAATCTATTTTCCCCATTATTATAACAACTCCTTATATTTAAAACTTCTATAAGGCCATTGTAACATCATATCTATGACAACTATATGTCATAATACAATTTTATAAAAATGGCTTTTCCTAGGTTTTGCTTTAATAGTTAATTATAATTTTAATTCCATCTCAATTTCATGCTTTATCGGTATATCATCATACCCTATAGTAGGAATCTCTGGCTTAATTTTTCTAGCTTCTTCTATTGCATTTAAATGAACTTTTTTAAATTGAAACCTTCTTTTTTGATAAAATTTCATTGCATAGGTATTGTCATTAGAGGTTATTAACCAAACCCTATTGCATTTATTCTCTCTGGATACTTCAATTACCTTTTTCAGAAGTTTACTGCCTACTCCTCTATGTTCTGATAAACTATCCAATGAAAGAATTTCACACTCCCTATCTTCCATATGAAATACTATAAGACCAATTATTTTACCATCTTCAACCGCTACATACCCCGGATAATCCAATGCCCTATACACTTTGCCTCTAGTTACCATTAAATCTGAACCCCAATTATTTGTCCATATATCTGCAACCTGTTCTTTTAGATTCTCATCGATTGGTTTTATATCAAACATTTTTGCCTCCATTACTTTAATGTTTTTTTATCAAAACTTCTCCTATTCTCTATCCTATTAAGTTATCTTTAGTAAATTTATTCTAAATAGATTCTACTTCTTAATACCAAAGAATACCTCTCCAATAAAATTTTTATCGGGATAATCTATATCATTAAATGTTTTAATAAATCTTGCTCTATTGTATCTTAAATTTACTTTTTCTATATTATATTTGCCTTTTTCTATATTTACTAAAGTATAATATGTATTTTCGTCTCGTGTGCATCCACTTGAGCCTACACATATATATGTAGCTTCTCCTTCTAACTTTTGTAGTCTCAAATCATGCTCGTGTCCGTAAAATATAACATCGGCAGTTATATTACTAAACATACTTTCTAACTTATCCACTGTACGTTGATCTTCTATATAAATAAACTTATCCTCTTTCCTAGCATAATGGGTAAAAGCAAAGTTTATTCCTTCTATGTTTTCTTCAATTATATAAGGACTACCCTCTAATTTATCCCTTATCTCTTTATTTAACCTAGACTTCGTCCACCTTTGATGCTTCTTCTCTCCTTCACCAACTTCACTAAAACTATCTGTACCTTTTAGAAAATATTCCTCATGATTTCCCAGTATAGTTGTTATATTTTCTTTCATAACTATTTCCATACATTCTTTAGGATTGGGACCAATAGCTATTGTATCTCCAAGACATATAATTGCATCTATTCTTTTACTTTTTATATCCTTTATTATGGCTTCTAATACCTGTAGGTTCCCATGTATATCTGATATAATTGCTATTTTTTTCATATATAGTTCTCTCCTTTTTCACTCCTCAGTGTAAGAAGTTATTTTCTTAGCAGTTCTTCTAATTCTATTAAATCCCCTACACATGTATATTGAGAATCATTTATGTACCCCTTTTCTCTAATCAGTAGAATAGAGTCTATTCCTAGGTCTATAGCCCCCTTGACATTTCTTATATTATCATCAATAAATAAAACTTCATCTTTCTCCATATTAACTTCATCAAGGGCAGTATTAAACATTAATTCATGGGGTTTTGTAACTCCTAAGACCGAGGACATCACAAATGTGGAGAAATACTCTCTTAGTCCAACATTTTTAAAAACTCTTTCTAATGAAGGCCAAGTATCAGATACTACTCCTAGTTTATAAGTTTCACTTAACTTTGGTATCATTTGAAATACATCTTCATGAAATAAAAACTTATCATCATTACAAACGGTATCCCTAGCTATGTTTACAATATTTTCTTTATTTAATTTTAATTCTGATAATTCATCTGAAAATATTTTATAAAATTTAATAAAATGCTCAAGTTCTTCCTCTTCAGTTAAAATCATTGATATATGGTTTATATATTCCTTAGCTTTATAGAAAGCAGCTTCTATCTCCTTTTTATCTAAAGATTTAAAAATCTTTTCATCTACATACTTATAGAAATTTGGCGGTATAAACCAGTGTCCTGTTCTTGGATGATTTAAAACCCTCCCTGAATCAAATAATATGGTTTTTATATTTTTGGTATTCATATTTAATCCCCTTTTTACCTGTTATTTTTCAATCCCTAAAATATTCTATAACTAACCTATCATTTCTTTAATACATCCTACTAATTAAAGCATTATTATTTTTTATATTACTTTACTTAGTTCTAGTATTATTTTGTCGCTTTCTTTATATATTTTTTCCCACATATTTTTATAGCAATTAGTTAAAATTATCATTGAAAAATTATCCTCAATTGATTTGCCAATAAAGGTTGTAAAGCCAAATGCTCCTCCATCATGGGAAATTATCTTTTTCTTATTTATGTTACTAATAAACCATCCAAAACTATAATTAGTTTCAAGGCAGTTATTTAACTTTTCTACTGAATATATTATATCCCTTGACTCTTTTGAAAGTATTAGATCTGTATTAAATGTTTTTTCCCATAGTATTAAATCATCAATATTAGAATAAATACCTCCATCCCCAGTTGTCAGTATAGAATAATCATCACATAAGTATTTGTGATTTTTCTCTTTATATCCATATGCTCTATTAGGTATAATCGGTTTGTCCTCGGTAAAAACATATGTATTTGTCATGCCTAAAGGATTAAGTATATTTTGTTGTAAAAAATCCGAAAATGAAGTCCCTACTACTTTTTCTATTAACATTGACAACAAAACATATCCTGTATTTGAGTACTCAAACTTAGTTCCAACTTTAAACTTAAGATTATCTTCTCTACAAATAAAATTATATATATCCTTATTGGTTACGTCAGATAGCTTGTCCTTTTCTATAAAACATTCAAAATAATCCTCTAAGCCTGAAGTATGGTTTAATAGATTTATAACCTTTATATCATTATATTTCTTTGGTAAATCAGGGAAGTATTTCCCTATGTTATCATAGATATCTAATACACCTTTTTCATATAAAAACATAACTGCCACCGCAGTAAAACTCTTTGATAAAGAAGCTAAATAGAAGTTGGTTTTAGAATTAATTTTAACTTTATTTTCTAAATTACTGAATCCATGGGATTCTTTATGAACACATTTACCATCTTTTGTTAATGCTAAAGATATTCCCGGTGCTGAATATTTATCCTTCGTATAATTCTCTATTAACTCTGTAATTTTTCTCAATATAATTCCCCCTAGATATTAATTTCTCTATATTATTGTTTCTTCAATAGGATCGATTGAAAATGAAGATCACTACTTCCTAAATCTATTACATCAAAATTAACTAATTCAAAATGTTTTTTAACTATGTCTTTAATTTTATTATCTTCATAAAATGAGAAGAACCTTTTAGGCATATAAAAGTCCTCCTCCCAAATTCCTTCAGAATCCCGTCCTCCATAAACCCCAAGATAAAATAATCCTTTAGGCTTTAATATTCTTTTTATATTTTTAAGTACATCTTCAAAACTACTTTTAGTTACATGTAATAATGTATTTAATGACCAAGCTAAATCAAACTTTTCTTCATCAAAATTTAAGTTATAAAAATCCATAACATAACTATCCAACCCTTTTTCTTTACAAGCCCTTATCATCTCTTCCGACAAATCAACACAAGTTACTTCTAGCCCATGATCCTTTAAATACTTTCCATATTGTCCAGCCCCAGAACCTATATCTATTAAGCTATGTTTGTCCTCTTTTTTTGCATAGTATAAAAATTTGTCTAGCTCTTTAATCTTCCATGTAATAATATCTTTTCTGTCCCTTAGTCTAGCATTTTTTTCGTAGCTTTCCTTTAATATTTTCTTTATATTATTATCTATTTTAATCACCCTTTACTTAAATATATTTTATCTCTGTTTAAAAGTATTGTTGATTGTGTAGTTATTATCTTACCTTCTGTGCAAGTACAGCATACCAACTAATCTTGTCAAAATCTTCTTTGAAATTCTCAGTTTTAGCCTCTTTTTTATGATTCCTTAACCATAAATGATCAACATCAAAACAACGTTTTATTTCAAATCCATGATCGCTTAACATTTTCTCATAATCCTTATATTTTAAAGGATAATAAGTAGGAGCATAATTAAATGATGATTCTTCATGCTTACCATTTTTATCAGTGGAGGTTACAAATATAAAATCTACTGATCCATCATCGTGCCAATCCCATATTTGATAGAGACTAACATGTTCCTCTTCTGTCATAACCAAAGGATCTCTCGCATTAAAAATTGGCTTCTCATTAAGAATTTTATCCCAATTCCTCATATCAATGAATAAAAAACCATCTTTATTTATTTTCGTAGAAACACTTTTAATAAAATTACATACATCCTTATTATTTACATGGGGTAAAGAATTTCCTGTTGAAATTATACAATCATATGTATTAGGCAATCTTTCACCTAGTTTTCTAAAATCAGATGTGAAAAGTTCAACATTATACCCTTCTTTTTTAAAATTTTCCTTTGCTTTCTTTAATAGATTTTCACTTAAATCAGAACCTGAAACTTTATATCCTAGTTTAGCTAAAGGTATAGTGGTACCACCTGCTCCTACAGAACAATCGTGAATACTAGATATATTATATTGACTAAATACTTGCTTATAAAAATGTGAAAATTTCTCTTGCTGTTTTTCTGACATATTTTGACTAAATAATGCCGATGTCTCATATAGCCCCATTATTTTTGCCCCCTCTAATATTTATCATGAGTTTTTACTATTCTCTAATAACCACTTTTCTGCAAAATCCACTGCGGCTCTTTGCTTAAAAAATTTACATTTAGCATTCCCCATTAACCCCGTATCAATCTTGTGATTTTTTTCAAACTCCAAACCTATCTTTGGAAACATATCCGCGTTAAATTCTATATCCTTGTACTTTTTCCAAACCCTTTTACCTTCCTCTATAATAGGACTCTCAAATGTACTAGTTTTCATAGATTTAGATCTATATTCCGATAAGTGATATGAAGTATTACTATCATATCCCACTCCCAATAGTAGTACATACCCATTTAAGTCATATATTCTAGCAAGAGGTGAGTTTTCTCCTAAGCTATACTCTAATGAATGATTTTCTATAATTTCCTTTGAATATTTCCCCCAAGCTCCAAAGGAACATGTTGGATGAGAGCTTCGAAGTACATTGGGAAATTTTCTAAAGGCTTCAACTATTCTTCCCATTCCCCTTGTAGGTGTAATATTTGGATCATAAGCTGGCATTTTTTCCTTTATAGTATTAATCCAAGATTTTGGAACGGCAGGATTTCCCCATAACTCTGGATTACTATAGTCACTACTTTGGGTTGGCATAATAATCGTTCCCTCTTCCGTAATCACATCCATAAGAGCCTGAATTACGGATATTTCTCCTCCACAAGTCCATCCTAAGGAACTTAAAGAAGAATGTACTAATACTATTATGCCTTTTTTAAGCCCCAACGCCTTTAAATCTTTTACAATACTCTCCCTTGTATTTGGTTTAGCTGTTTTATCTATTAATTTTTTTTCCTTCATTGTTATCCTCCTAGAATATTATTTACTTTGATTCAATAGCCACTCATATATTTCCTCTTTTTCAAATATGGTTGTACAAATCTCATGTCCTGAATTAGAGTCTTCAGTATATTTAATATTGCCATTTAGCTGTTGTAATTCAAAAACAATTTCCCTTGATTTTTCTACTGAAACGACTTTATCTTTTTTACCATGAATGGTCCATATTGGAATATCCTTTATCCTCTCAGCATAATTAGATAACATTGGCCCCCCAGCTATTGGCATAACTGCTGCAAATAGCTTAGGATACTGCATAGCAAAGTTCCAAGCACAATGTCCTCCCATACTTATTCCTACTAAGTATATTTTTTTGTCGTCTATACTGTATTTTGTTTTTACTTCTTTAATAATTGATATTAAATCCTTTATATGTATATCCCAAAAAGTATCTTTAGGACATTGGGGTGACACTACTACAAATGGGATATCTTTTCTTTCTAAGTATCTATGTACCCCATATTTCTTTATGTCATCTAAATTATCTCCCCTCTCTCCCGCTCCATGTAAGAAAAGCATAAGAGGCCATTTTTTATTATCTTTATCTTCGCAATCATTAGGTAGATTTACTAGATACTTCATCTTATGTTCTTTTATATCTCTGTAAATTTCTCTTTGTTCAAACATTTATTCATCCTCCTATATGTCAAAATATTACACGAAAAAACTTTTCTTCATAATCCTATACCTAAAGCTTATTACTAAAGTCTTGTTAAGTTATTAATCCTTTTTATATTCACCATATATGGTATGTTCTAAATGATTTAACTTTCCTTTATTATCTATAGCAAATATAACACCATGGAATCTATCAGCTTGTCCTGGGTTGATACACGTTGTATCTCCAACGTTATCTATATATTTTCCAGACATAATTGGAGATTCATGTACATGCCCTGACAAAACTAGTTTTGGTTTTAAATCTTGTATCTTTTTTAATAGGGCTTTGCTACCAATATGTATATTCTCATGGATAATATCTAGGTTAGTTCCATAGGGTGGGTTATGTGTTACCCATATTGAGTCCGATGTAAAGGTGTCTTCCAAGTCCTCTTCTATACTTGGTATTTTATTTAAGTAATCTGCTTCCACTTTTATAATTTCACCATTTTTATCTGTAATATATGAATTTTCACCTACAAATACTTTATCCTCTTTTAAATCCCTCTTAACCCAATGTTTTTGACTAAAGGGTGGAGGAGTAATATATTCATAACCTCTTATTTTAAGTCCATTTATATTAATAAATTTATCCCTATTTATAATATGTATATTGGATGGTTTAAGCTTGTCCAAAGTATCAATAGACACTGGCCAGTCACAATTCCCTGGCAATATAACTATGGGAACTGAAAACATTGTAAAAAAGTTTTTTAAATAGTTTTCTAAAAACCTTAGTTGCTCTTCTTTATCATGGGTATATTCAAATAAATCACCCCCGATAATTATTAATTCAGGTCTATGCTTTTCATACAACTTCAATAGTCTTTTAAAATGAGTTTTTCTACTGTGTAAATCCGATGTATATATACAAAGCACTCTCTTCACTCCAATCTATTATTATGTAACTTAGCATGTCTCTCTTTTTTACGAAATTTTCCGTAAATTTATTATACCATTATAACTCATATAATCCATTTAAAATTAAGAAAAAAACTCTTAAACTAAGAAATTAATGTTTAAGAGTTTTTACATACACTTTTATCTATAATTCACTGTTCAGAATTATATCATGTATATCCCATCCTAATGATCCGGCACACCATCCTTGGTTTCCTAATATTACTACATCTATATCCAGATTTGGATAATAGTATACTCTGCAACTAACCCCATATTCTTCTCCAGTATGTCCTCCTCTAACTATATTATTATCGTTATCTAAAATAAACCAATTTCCATAGCCATATTTCCAAACATAGTCTCTAAATCCATCGGCCCCTTGATCTAAAACTTGGGGAGTTAACATTCTTTTTCTTAATTCTTCACTTAATATTTTCCCATTTCTTAGCTGTTGAATAAAGACCATAATATCTGCTGCCGTTGAAGTGGCTCCTCCATCGGAGGCTGCCCCAGGAGTTGCTGTATAAATATTTCTTTCCCAATTAACTATATTACCTTCTTTGTCTTCTATAGGTTCATAGCCCTCTGCAACATTTTTATGCACTCTATCTAGACTTATAAAATCGGTATCTTTCATATTTAGTTTAGAAAATACATTGTCCCTTATATAATCAAAATATGATTTTCCCGATGCCTTTTCTATAACTAATCCCAATAGAATATATCCAGCACTATTATATTGGAACTTCTCTCCTACTTTAAATACTGGTTCATCATAGGCAAACATAGGTACATAGTCAGCTAGCTTTCTAACTGTATATATAGGCTTTTCAGACCAAAGCTTTTCCCATTCTTCATCACTTCCATTTTCATCAAAATAATCAGCGATCCCAGAAGTGTGGGTTAATAGGCTATATATATCCACTTCTTTAGGAATCTTAGTACCTTTCATGCCAAGGTATTCTATAACCTTTGTATTAAAGTCAACTTCCCCATCTTCTATTAACTGCAAAATAGCCACTGCCGTAAACATCTTTGATACAGATGCTATTCTAAGTTTAGTTTCTAAGGTGTTTTTTATCTCCCAACTCATATTTGCATATCCATATGTACCAGAAAATAATTCTTTATCCCCTTTTTTAATTAATACAACTCCACTAAATTCATTATTATCACTTTTCTTATTAAGCAAATCTTGTAACTGTTTCTTTAACATAAATATTCCCCATTATCATTTGTATGATTTATAATAAATATCAAATCTCCTTTGTTAGATAACATAATTGATATTTTTCTTTAAATCCTACCTTTTTATATAAACTAATAGCCTTTTTATTATCTACCCCAACTGACAATACAATTTGTTCCATAAAGTTAAAACTATATAACCATTTTAAAGCCATATTTAATAACTTATATCCTATCCCCTTTCCTCTTTCAGATTCATCTACAGCAAAAAATTCTATACTACCTTCCCCAAAATCAGGTTCTGCTTCGACATACACATAACCCATTAGTTTTTCATCTTCTATATAAGCAAACAACTTTCTATTTTCATTTATTCTGTCTATTATTTGTTTTCCACTATAATAGGTATTAGGAAAAACCCTATCATGGAGAGCCTTCATATCCTCATAATGCTTACTAGTTAATTCATTTATAATTTCTTTATCTAAGTTATCAAGATAACTTCTATTAAACTCCAGTATTTTTGATTCTGAAACTTTATTGAACTTGAGCTTTTTAGCCAAGTCAAGGCAATTATTATTTTTTATATTTATAAACATACTAATAGTTTCTATTCCCTTGGGAAGTAACTCCGTCATTTTATCCCACATTTCATTTGCAATATGCCACTTTGACTGTTTAATAAAAGGTCCCCATATCTCACTAT
Source organism: Dethiothermospora halolimnae (assembly GCF_037577855.1). Taxonomy (NCBI): domain Bacteria; kingdom Bacillati; phylum Bacillota; class Tissierellia; order Tissierellales; family Thermohalobacteraceae; genus Dethiothermospora; species Dethiothermospora halolimnae. The sequence goes on from NZ_JBAKFX010000012.1 coordinate 79,623, forward strand.
TACCATTTTCAATGTCGGCATCAAATCCTAATACTCCTATTAACTCCTTTTTATCGGTAGCAATAATAAAAGATTTATCAAATGTAATATCTGTTATATCTTCTTTTAAAGAATTTAATATTTCATCACTATTATCACCACAGTATCCGATATGGTTTTCTTCTTTTTTGTTTAACTCCCCTATAAAATCAGCTACTATTTTTATATCTTTTTTTGTAGCTTGTCTATAATTTATCATTTAAAATCCCCCTCTTTATAACCAACGCAAACACTATCCCCACTAAATAAGCTACTAAGTCTATTACTAAGAATCCTTGTCCTAAAACTAAGTGCCCTAAAGTAGTACTCCTTATATTGTTTAGCCAATTCAAATCAATTAACTGACTAAACTCTACTCCATAGGTTATAGTTAGCGATATAAAAAAATCAAAGTAAATAGACTTTTTAGGATTAATAAATATAACGATAAAACATATCATTGTAGCCCATAGTATATCTCCTACATATAAAGGAATAGTGTTTATTTTTCTAGATAAAAGACCTAAAATTATTGTTATAAATATTAGTATAAAATAAATTATCCTTTTCATTTTTATAACCACTTTCTATTCTTATTTTTCTTTTTCTAAATTTGCTTTAAACTTATGAATCATTTTATTCCCCCCCTTAATAAAATGGTTTTGTCAAAAGTTTTATCAAAAAACCTTGACAAAACCTTTATTTTTACAAATTTATATATAAAATACTTGCCACCCCCCAAAAATAGGGTACAATTTTATTGACAAGATAAAATTAAGACCAATATTAATAAAAGGAGTGGCAAAACTTTGAATACAATACTTAAAAAATTACTTTGGACAATTTATTTTCAATATAATATAATAATATGGCTTATAGCTACCATGATCGGAAAAAATGTGTCTTATAATCCTAAAGAAGAATCGCCCGTTAATAAGCCTTATAAAAAACTGAAAGTTAATGAAAAACAACCTATAATAGAGAGATTCGAAACTTTAAATTATAAACTTCTTCTTAAAGAAGCTGAATCAGCCGGCAAACCGATTAAGCCAATTAAACGTCGTAAAAATAAACCTTCTGTTAAAGACTCTGTTTATTGCCCAAAGTGTAATGCACCACACATCTATCTTTACAACAATAATGGAAGTCGCGGTCAGTACAAATGTAAAGTATGCTCCACTTCGTTTAGTGAAAAGAACCGTTTCTCAAAAGACACAAGACTAAGATGCCCTTATTGCAATAGGGTTCTTGAAAAAAAGAAAACTAGAAAAATTTTTGAAATATACAAATGTACTAACTCAAAATGCAAACATTATCTGGATAGCTTTGACCAACTTACTGAAAAACAGAAAAAAGAATACAAAAGTCATCCAGAAAGATTTACACTCCACTATATATACCGTAAATTTACTATTAACTTTAAACCTTTGAGTGATAAATCACCTGTGCGTCCTAAAGTGGACTTATCAAGGATTTATTCTTCTTCTCATACTTTAGGTTTAATACTAACTTACCATGTCAATTACGGCATTTCCGCAAGAAAAACTGCCTCTTTGCTGAAAGATGTTCATGGAGTCAGTATTTCACACCAAACAGTTATTAATTATGCCAATGCTGTAGGTCAGTTAGTCAAACCTTTTGTTGACAATTACAATTATGATCTCTCTAATCAATTTTGCGGTGATGAGACATATATCAAAGTTAATGGTAAATGGAACTATATATATTACTTTTTTGATGCTAGAAAAAAGATAATTCTTTCTTACAACGTATCTAAATTCAGAGATACTCTAGGTGCTATTTTAGCCCTTGATAGCACTATATCTAAAATTAAAAATATCCCTAAAAATCTTGAATTTATTGTTGATGGAAACCCTATATATTTATTAGCTCAACATTTTTTTGCATCACACGGAATAAAGTTCACTATAAAATCTGTTATTGGATTAACC